>NZ_JBHIMO010000010.1:0-64528 GCF_042194195.1 Bartonella sp. MR30HLJHH
GTATGCTTAGGATACAGAAAAATTATCAGTCAATTTGATTGATCATCTCAAATTGTGATTTTGAGCAGAAAAGAAAAAGAGGCTTTAAATGATCTTTGAAAGGTCTTTGAAGACCCTTTGAGAACCCCTTAAAAACTCTTTGAGAAAAAATAAATTGGTACAAAACCTAGTGGCAAAATATACAAAACCCGCTGGCAAGCTACACAAGCTACAGGCAAGCTACATACAGCTATACTGGCTGGGGAACTTGGATTCGAACCAAGATTGACGGAGTCAGAGTCCGCTGTTCTACCATTAAACTATTCCCCAATAAGCCAATTTTATCATCTCTAGCAGATTCTACAGTGTAGGCAAGCGCAAAAAATCTTTAGATTATCGATAATAAAGAGCGATAGGAATGTCATTGATTGTTTTGATTTGAATATCAACATCATAAATGTCTTTAAGAATTTCTGGTTGCATAATTTCTTTGGGAGTTCCACAATAGGCTGCTTTGCCATTTTTCAGTGCAACAATCATATCTGAATAAGATGAGGCAAAATTAATATCGTGCATAACAATAAGAATGGTTTTTTTCAGTTCATCAGCTGTGCGGCGTAACTGCTTCATCATAGAAACGGCATGTTTCATGTCCAGATTGTTTAATGGTTCATCTAGGAGAAGGTAATCAGTATCTTGGCAGATAACCATGGCTATAAAAGCGCGTTGACGCTGACCGCCAGAAAGCTCATCTAAAAAACGGTCTTGTAAATCTTGTAAGCCGAGATAGCGTAGTGCACTGTCGATAAATTGTTTATCTTCATGTGTATACCAGCCTTTTGAATAAGGATAGCGTCCGAAACTTACTAAATCGTACACGGTTAAACGGAAGGATAAAGGATTATCTTGACGCAGAATTGAGAGTTTTTGAGCCAAAATATCGTGGGGCATTTTATCAATATCAAAGCCGTCGATATGAATTGTACCATTATGGTGTGGCAAAAGACGTCTTATCAGCATTAAAAGAGTTGATTTTCCCGAACCATTTGGCCCAATGAGAGAAATAATCCCCCCTTTGGGAAGATGAAGGCATAAATTATCAATAATCAATCGTGCTCCGTAAGCCTTGGAAAGATGATTGATCTCAATCATTTTAGTTTTCCCTTCATCAGTAACATTAAGAAAACAATTCCTCCACAAAATTCAATGATAAAACTTAAACGTCCTGCCATGTGAAAAATTTGCTCTAAAATAAATTGTCCTCCCACCAAACAAATAATCGCTAATAATATTGCAATCGGCACAACAACACTGTGTTTTGCTTGAGGAGAAAGTTCATAGGAAAGGTTGGCAACTAACAGTCCAAAAAAGGTGACGGGGCCTACCAATGCGGTAGAAATGGAAACGAGAATGGAAACAAAAATAAGGACAGCTGTCGCACTTTTGTGGTAATTAACGCCAAGATTGAGGGCATTTTCACGTCCCAAAGCTAAAATATCAAGAAGATGACGGGAATGCCATCCAATCAGACTCACAATGAAGACAATGATTGTGGCAAAGCTTATTAATGGTGTATTGAATTTATTAAAATTTGCAAACATAATATCGGTTAAATTCATCATTTGGTCTGGATTTAGTTGCAATTGCATAAACATCCGTAAACTGAAAAAAAATCCGCCTAAAACAACACCGATTAAAAGCGTCAAATGAAGCCCTTTTAGGCTTCCTGAAAAGAGCCAGCGAAAAAGGCTTATTGAAAAAAGAATAAGAATGAGGGCTTCGAGAATGAGTTGTCCTTCTTCATTTAAAAAGGGTAAAGAAAGAGAGCCTACAAAATATATCAGAACAGTCTTTATTAAAATATAAAGCTGATCAAATCCCATAATTGAAGGGGTAAGAAGACGGTTATTAACGATTGTTTGAAATAAAACCGTAGAAACGCTTATGGCATAGGCAATAAGAAGCAGAGAGGAAAGTTTTGTAAGACGAAATGTCCATGTATAAACATTGATATTCCACGTCATGTAAAGACTAATGACAGTACATGCTATGATGATAAGTGTTGTTAGTACACATATTGTTTTTCTTCTTCTATCCAAGACGCTTTCTCCAGCGTAAAAGCAGTATCATAAAAATAAAACTACCGATTACACCCATCATAGTGCTGATGGGAATTTCAAGAGAGGGATGAATTATTCGTCCTACAAGATCACAAATCAAGACCAATCCTGCACCGCTGATGGCTACCCAAGGAGCAGTACGGCGCATATTATCGCCCATGAAATTTGACACAAGGTTGGGCACAATGAGTCCAACAAAAGGAATACGGCCAATGGTACAGACAACAACAGCAGTGATTGAGGCGACAATAAAAAGACCAAAAAACATGACAGCACGATAATTCAATCCAAGGTTATTGGTTAAATCTTCTCCCAAACTTGCAACTGTAAAGCGATCAGCAGTGAAATAGGCGAGAATACAAAGGGGAAGGGATAGCCATAAGAGTTCATATTTTCCTTCAAGAACCATTGAAAAACTGCCAAATAAGTAAGCTTGAAGAGAGGGAAGTAACATTTCATAATCTGCAATGGCATTGGTTAAAGAGCCAATAATATAGCTTAGCATAATCCCTGTAAGGGGTACAATGAGAGCAGATTTTAGAGGAATGCGGCGCAATAAAAATATAAAAAGTAAAGTGCCTGTCATGGCAAAAAGTGTCGCAACGACCATTTTTCCTAAAACAGAAATATCGGGCAGAAAAATCATAATAAAAAGAATGCCAAGCGAAGCAGATTCAACAGTTCCAGCGGTTGATGGCTCGACAAAGCGATTGCGTGTCAATAGTTGCATAATCATACCTGAAAGTGCAAGTGATGCACCTACTAAAAGGATTGCAATGGTACGAGGAAGACGTGTTTGCCAAAAAATAAGCCACGCATGGGGATCTGCTGCGAAAAGGTCAGAAGGCGTGACATCAGAATAACCAACAAAAATGCTGAGGATGGACAGGAGAATGAGAAGTGTTATGGTTATCCAGTAATTCTTCACGTTAAATCATTTTCTAACAAAACCTAAAAAAGCAAAGACTGCTTAATAAACAATCTCTGCTTTTAAATTTTATTTATATAGCAAGCAAGCTCTTTTGTACGCTTATTTGCTCTTTGTAAAGGCTTCATTGATCTGCTTAGCGGTTTCAATAAGTCCCGTTAAACCACCACTTGCACGATACCAGCTCCAAGAGTCCAAATAAATAATTTGATTTTGTTTGCTTGCTATTGTGCGGTGAACAAGCTCATTGTTAAGCAATTGTGCTGCAGATTGCCCTTCACGTCCAATTGCGGCATCCCGATCAATCACCAACAACCAATCAGGATTTGTCTCAAGAATAAATTCAGGAGAAATGAGCTGTCCATGTTTTTGTACAGTGAGTTTATCGGTTGCTGGGGCAATTCCAAAAGCGGAATGCAAAATATCAAAACGTGATTTTGGTCCTAAGGCACTGATTTTTCCACCAGAGGTCATGAGTACAAGACCATGGCCTTTTCCTTTAGTATTTTTACGAACTTCAGCTAAAGTTTCATTGAGTTTTGCAATTTCTGCTGCAGCTTCTTTTTCTTTGCCAAAAATTTTGCCAAGGATAGACACATTCCGTTCAATATCTGCAAGAGAGTTTTCATTTCCTACAGTTAGATCAATTGTTGGAGCGATTTTGGATAAATCGTTATATTTTGCTTGAGTTCTGGAGGAAATGATAATCAAATCAGGTTGAAGAGTGGCAATTTTTTCATAATCGGGTTCAAAAAGGGTACCAATTTTTTCATATTTTGCATCATCAAATTGTTGCAGATAGGATGGTTTTTTTCCTTCAGGAATACCGATAACCGCTTTGATACCAAGGCGATTCATATTATCAAGAGAGGCAATATCAAACACAATAACCTTTTGCGGAGAAGCGGGAACAGGAGTCGTGCCTGAAACATGATTAATTGTTACATTTGTTTGAGTACTCGTATTTGCAATACTCGTCTGTGTCCATAAAGCTGTTGCAAAGCTGGTTGCAACCAGTAAAACAGAAGTCATCCGTTTCATATATTTTATCATCGTAATTTTATCCTTTTATCTAATATTATAAGGGTTTGCGCACTTAAAAACTTAACTTTGGTATTTTTATGCACAAAATGAAGCGTAAATAAATAACACTATGTTGTAAAGTTGACTAACATATGTTACAAATTGTTCACTTACCTCATTTTCACTTAATTCTAGTGTTTTTGCAACATATTTAGAAAGTTTAACATATGACCAATGTATTTAAAAAGCGTACAAGTCTGTACGCACTGACAACAAGTGCTCTCTTCTTTTTACAAAGTGTAGATGCTTCTATGGGGGCTAGTTGGTTTAACATATCACTTCCAAGACTACCTTCTTCACTTTCATCTCTGATACCATCTTTCGGAGGTTCATCACCATCTCCTGAGCCTAAAGAAGAATTGCCCGCGCCTCCTGCACCACGAGTCGCTGACCCAGGCGCTGGCGTTCCTGGCGCTGGCGTTCCTGGTGCTGGTGGTGCTGGTGGACTTGGTGGTGCTGGTGGACTTGGTGGTGCTGGTGGACTTGGTGGTGCTGGTGGACTTGGTGGTGCTGGCGGACTTGGTGGTGCTGGTGGACTTGGTGGTGCTGGTGGACTTGGCGGTGCTGGCGGACTTGGTGGTGCTGGCGGACTTGGTGGTGCTGGCGGTGCTGGTGGTGCTGGTGGTGCTGGCGTTGGCGGTGTCCCTGGCGGTGTTGGTGTTGGCGGTGTCCCTGGCGGTGTTGGTGTTGGCGGTGTCCCTGGCGGTGTTGGCGTTGGTGGTGTCCCTGGCGGTGTTGGCGTTGGTGGTGTCCCTGGCGGTGTTGGCGTTGGCGGTGTCCCTGGCGGTGTTGGCGTTGGCGGTGTCCCTGGCGGTGTTGGCGTTGGTGGTGTCCCTGGCGGTGTTGGCGTTGGCGGTGTTCCTGGCGGCGTTGGCGTTGGCGGTGTTCCTGGCGGCGTTGGCGGTGTTGGTGTTCCTGGCGGCGTTGGCGGTGTTGGTGCTCCTGGTGCTGTCCCCGGTGCTCCTGCTCCTGGTGTTGTACAAGGTGCTCCTGTTGCAAGTCCATGTTCTGATGGGAGTTTCTTGTCCCTTAACTCTGTGCTCTGTTCTGATGGGGGGATGCATATACTAAAGAACAGCAGTATTGGTGTGTTGAAGTTTGGTGATAACGCTATGCATGTAGCAGGACAGGTTACTCAGAGTAAGAAGTATAGAGAGCTGGAGTTGTATGAATATGACGAGGGTCAGAGAGGTGAATATGTCGAGTATTCAATTAGAGGTACAACTGTTGAGTTAGAGAAAGTGTCTATTAGGGGGGCAGATTTGCCAAAAGGTGGTTTGATTTTAGATGCTAATGAATACAATGATCCTAATGGTAATCCTAATAATTTAAATGACGATCTTGATCAAAAATTGGGGGCTGGGGTACTAGCAACGCTTAGTTCAACAGTTAAACTGAAAAATTCACATATTAAGGAATTTATAGTTGGGGTTGATGCTCAAAACGAGGCAAGGATTCATATGAAGGGTGGAGGAATCTATTATGCTGGGATAGGAGCTTTTGCTGATCTTCAGTCGTTTATTTCTCTAAATGGAGTGGGTTTGCACGCTGTTGGGATTGGTTTGTACAGTGCTGATAGGTCTGGAATAATGATGCAATCTGGGTCAATTAATCTTGATAAAGGTGGGGTGGGAGTTGTATCGGGATATAAAGGGATTGTAAAACTAGATGGGGTTGATATTAACCTTAAAAAAGGGATGAGTGGGCGAGAGAGTTCTGATTCTAAAGATTCTTCAAATCTTATTTTCTTATCAAATGGAGGTCTTATTTCTTTTAATAAAGGGAACGTTAAGGCCTCTGATGCAGTTGCTCTTTGGGTTACTTCTGATGCTAATGAGCTTGTAGTTGCTCCAGTAGATGATCGTGCTTTTGCGATTGGTGTTTTGCAGGATCGTTTTGATATTGGTGGTAATCATAATGATAATGGTGATTCTCTTTATACAAAGGATGAAATGCTTGAGATGAATGCACTTTATGATGCGTATCACGCTCCCGCTGGTGCTCTTGAGAATGCTCATTCTACTCTATATTGGACTGTAGGTAGTACCAATGCCTTGAAATATATAGGACATATTACGGGCGATGGGGAGAATAATAGTCCTTTTAAGATTAAAGCTAATATTCAAGGATCAAATATTCAAATAACGGGAACAGATTCTTATGGCATATATTTTAATACCGTATCTGCAGAAGATGAAGAAGAATTAGATGAAGCAGAAAACATAAGAAAGAGCGACAATCGTCCTAAGGCACAGATGGTTGCTTTAGAAGAAACTACTCTTAAAATTCCAGAAGGTATAGCTATTTATGGTGGTGATTTAAATGGTGCTGTCATTTTAGGAAAGAATACGGTTCTTTCGGGTGATCTATTTTTAAAAGTTGAATCTCATTCTCATCTATTGGTGCACGCTTATAAATCTTCGATTATAGGTGCAGCTCGTGTTGATGAGAATGCAAATGCTGAGCTTTATTTGTCTCATTCAGGATTGTATTTAACAAAAAGTGTTCATCATAAACAATTGGGGCAAGGTACAAATCATATAGATTCAAATCTTTCGGCGGTATATCTTACAAATAGTAGTATTGTATTTTTGCCTCCAAGAAGTGCAGATGAAGGTTATCAAACACTGCGTCTAGGTAGAGGGTTGGATGCTCGTGGAGATTCTAGGCTTTATGTCAATGTGGATTTTGTTTCTGGTGATTCAGGTAACGTTAAGCTTGTGTCTGATAAGCTTTTGGTTTACGGCGATGTTACTGGAAAAACGAAGGTGTATGTAAATGATAATTCTGTCATCACCACTTTAAATAAAAACCTAAAAGATGGAGAGAAAATTCAGCGTCAAGCTGTGCAAAATCAAGGTGAACGGGAGCAAAAGACGAAAAAACCTGCCGCTCTTCATATTATTGAAGTTTATGGAGATGCAGAAAAAGATTCTTTTGAACTTGCTGATGAATATGTCACATTGCAGGGATCTCCTTATCAATATATTCTTAAGGCGTCTGGTCCAATAACATTTTCCAGGAATTCAGAAGAATTGGGAGGTGATCCTGATACACTGTGGACTTTCAGCTTAGAAAGTAAGTTAGAAAATGGTGAGGGGCGGCGAAATATAGCTGCTAGTATAGCTCATGGACCTCGTAATAGTATTAAGCCTGTTGTTTTTGATGTTTCGTCATCTGAATTTGATGTTTCGTCATCTGAGGGTGAAGGCACTGTATCTGGGGGCAATGGTTCTTCAGCACTTAATCAAGTTACTGCCTCTGTTTTGCCTAGCAATCCTGAAATACTTGGGAGATCTGATGTAGAAGAGCCTGATGTGGATTCAGTTGATGCATCTGTTGGAAATCTTATTCCAACTTTTGAAGTTTCAGGACATACTCCATCTGCTTCACAAAGTGTTTTGGCAACTGAGGAAACTGTTGATGAAAGTGTAGATACTTCTCTTCTTGGTAATTCAAGTGCGGAATCTGATGATGTAGGGTATGATATAGTAGACGAAGAAGGTAATAGTACAGAGGGTAATAGTGCAGCGGTTGTATTAATTCCGTCTCAGGCTGTTACATCTTCTGCTCCTCAAGCTTCTACGCTGGAGAGTTCTGTACTTGGAAGGTCTGACACAGGCGATTCTGATGTGAAATTAGGTCCTTTGACTGGAACTTCTCCAGTTTCTGAAACTGAAGAACGGACTTCATCTTCTGCTCCTCAAGCTTCTACGCTGGAGAGTTCTGTACTTGGAAGGTCTGATACAGGCAATTCTGATGTGAAATTAGATTCTTTGACTGGAACTTCTCTAGTTTCTGAAACTGAAGAACGGACTTCATCTTCTGCTCCTCAATCTTCTTCGTTGGAAAATGTCAAGACTGAAGTGCCTGCAGCTTCTAGAAAAGCCGAAAAGCCTAAGGTTTCTTCTACCCTAGTTAATTCTACTAAATCTAAGCAAAAGAAGCCTACATCTAAGGAGAAGGAAGGTAAACCTGTAGCGCGTGTTCTACTTTATAATAAAGGAACTGATACGCTTAGATCTGAATTGCAAGAGCCTGTGGTTGTGTATACTGTTGCATCAGCCAATGGTATAAAGCAGGAAGGTGTTTCTTCTCAGTGTAGTAATACGGGGGAAAATGGTACGGAAAGATTGCAAGGTGCTTATTTTTGTAGTGATGGTCAATCACATACAATGACAAATCTTACACTGAATGCAAGTGAGAGAACTCAGCATTCTATGCATGCAAAGAGTAATACAGTTGTTAAATTAGAAGGTGCTACTATTAGTGGTGCAGATTCTTCTGATAGTAAAAATAGTGTTGATTTGACTGCAATACAGGCTGTGAGTGCTGTTCTTGCAGAAGAAAAAGCAGAGATTGTTTTGGATAATAAATCAACAATTACATCTTCTTTGATTGGGCTTGAAGCGCAAAGTGGCGGAAAGGTTAAGATGACTGGAGGGACAGTCAATGCGCTTTATGTGGGTGCTTTGGCTGGTTCTGGATCATCTGTTAATTTAAAGGATACAAAAATTAACGTGACGGGGGATGTTGCAGCTGGTCTGGCAAGTCAAGGCGGTAAGATAACCATGGATTCTGGGGCTATTACTTTGGCAAAGGGAGTAGCAGTGTTGTCAGAATCTGGGGGGAGCGTAGAGTTAGACAAAGTTAGCATTAATGTGAAAAAAGCGACAGGGAAGTTAGATTCCATAGAGAACTTAGAGCGTGCAGCTTTTCTGTTGAGTGATAATGCTTCCATTGATTTTAAGAATGGAAATGTTGTTACTGATTCTCGTGCTTTGTGGATTATGAACTCTGGTGATAATGTGGTTGAGGCCGGTTCTTCTAGGAGAAGGAGATCTTCTGAGGTTCGTCCTACTATGAATCGCGCAAATATCGAGTCTTCCACTGTTAAAGTAGAAGGTGATGGAACCTATGGTATATATTTTGATGGAGTAACACAGAAAGAAGAGAGTCAACAAAATCGAAGTAAGGACTTAGCAACTGAGGAAGCAGTTGTTGTTAAGTGGAGTGCTGTATCCAAACAGGAGAAAACACCTATAGGCATAACAGGAACAGTTTCGTTGAAGAAAACTGATTTTGAAGTTGCAAAGGGTATAGCTATCTATGGTAATAATTCTGGTGGTCATGTTTCATTAGAAAATAAAACAACTCTTGCTGGTGACTTATTATTAAAAGCCGAGAATGATTCTAATATATCAGTTACGGTTGATAACTCTATTGTTACAGGCGATGTTCGCGTTGATAAAAGTTCTTATGCAAAATTAGACTTGGCTAATAGTTCACAGTGGGTTTTAAAAAGAAGTGCGCAGAAGAATTTGGGTACTTTAGATTCAGGATGTGTGAATTCATGCGTTTCTTCTGTGAGACTTGTAAATAGTATTATTGATTTTGCACCTTCGGAATCTGAAGGAAAATATCAGACTCTCCATATTGGAAATGGAAAAGGAACAGTTTATGCGGCACAGGGTAATGCTTCAATTCATCTCAATGCACGTTTAAATCCTCGTGATCCGAGTGATCAGCAAGTCACGGATCGGCTTGTCATTCATGGTGATGTTTTTGGAAAAACAAAAATACATGTACGAGGTGATGCGGGCAACGTAGGGGATGGTCAAGCGAATGCCAAGGTTGCTCATAGTGTTTCAATTATTCAGGTCTATGGTCAAGCGAAGAAAGACTCTTTCCAACTCGATGGCAATTATGTTGCACTGAGCAACTCACCTTACAAATACACTCTTCGTGCTTATGCTCCAAAAGCGACTTCGAAACAGGAGCATGTTCAGCAGAAGTTTGTTAAGGATGGTGGAGAGTTTTGGAATTTCCGTCTAGAAAATCAGTATGTTAAGTCTATGGGATCTGCTGCCCTTCCTGAACAATTTGTAAGGTCTGTTGTTCCACAGGTTCCAACTTATCTCAGCTTGCCTAATAGCGTATTCCACGCTGGTTTGATGGATATTAGCAATCAAAATAAGCAATTGGAGACGTTGCGGATGACTTCTACAGGAATGGTAGACGTTCGTGAAAATTCTGCTTTATATTTACGCGGCTATGGTGGAAGTTATCGTTATGCTTCAGATCTGTCCGCACTTGAATATGGTTATGACGGCGATCTTAGTTATAATGGTGTAGAGGCAGGTGTTCTGCTGCAAACTATTGAAAATTCTGATAGCGCTATATCCTTTGGTGTTATGGGAACTTATGGAAAACTTTCTCTGCAGCCTTTGAATGTTGAGCAAAGTCAGAAGAGTGCATTTGATAAATGGACTGCTACAGTATATGGTAGCATGCAGCATAATGTTGGCTTCTATGTTGACGGTCTTTTATCCTATGGGCTGTTCAAAGGTGATGTTCTCACCCTTGCACGGGGTAAGACAGCAACATTGAAAGGTAATCCTTTAAGTGTTTCCGTATCTGGTGGTCAGACAATTGCTACAGGATATAAGGGTTTTGTCTTTGATCCGCAGGTTCAGGTTGTGTATCAACATCTCCAGTTTAATAAAGCCCGTGATATCGACAATTTTGATATTGAAATGGGTAACCTTGATCAGTGGGTGGCACGTGTTGGTGGACGCTTAACCAAGACTCCTACAGGCTCTGAAGGCGTGAATGCTGTTGCTTTCTATGGTAAGCTTTATCTTGCTCATGGTTTTGAAGGAAAACAGTCTGTGCATTTCAATGATGCTTTCAAGTTAGGGGCTTTTGGTTCTTCATTAGAGGCTGGGTTAGGCTTTAATGCCAAATTGTTGCCACAGTTCTCTCTGCATGCTGATGTTCTCTATCAACATAAGCTTAATAAGGCTGGTTTTTCTGGAACAAGTTTTTCTGGTGGAGTACGTTATCAGTTTTAATATAAAGTACGCTATGTACTTTTTAAAAAAGGCAGCACATTGTGCTGCCTTTTTTCTTTGTAACAACTTGTGTTTCTCTTAAAAGCTTTTCATCTTCTTGATTGAGCAAAAAAGGACATAGTTTGTTTTATGCATGAGAGCGCTTTTCTACGCTAAAGCGAATTTTCTTAAAATTTATGCTGCTACTGATGCGATGGAGCGCCTCGCTTTTATCAGCTTTTTAAGCGTTCAGCGGTCCAGTATGCGTTACGTTATCCTTTTTTGTACTGTATTGATATTATCTAATATAATATTTGATGTTTTCTAAAACTCGTTTTTGAGAGTTTGTTTTCCACTGATTTAAATCATTGTTTTATTTATCTCCTTGTGGATTAATTTTTAAAGTTCACAAGGTTTGGTTGTTTTTTTAATTAATTGCACGCACTGATTTTATTTTTTCTTTACACGAAATACAGAATGCATTATACACTTATAAAGTGTGATTGTTTATTATTCTCTTATAGGTGGTTTTAGCGTAGAGCTTCTGCCAAATCTATTGGGGTAATTCATTGCACAGTTCAGATGAGCATGAGGCATGTTCTTTTTGTTACACTTTTCGTGTTTTGAGGTGTGCAATGGGATGTTTTGCAGGTGCTTTTATTTTTAATGAGAGGGGAAGAAAAGTTTCGAGGGAACTATGATTAAAGTTTTTAGAAATCATCTATGTTTATGTGCTTGTACAACAGCTATCCTCTCTTTGCTCCAAAATGGAAGAGAAGTTTATGCGGCTACAGAGAAGGTCGATAAACCTTATGTTATAACTGTTACTCCGATTAACAGTATTCGTGTTACTTCTGGTTCTCGTCTTGGTGGGAGTAATGCATATAAGCCTCTTCTTAGGGGAGAGAATGGGGTTAATTATTATCCTCCTATTGGCGACAACGATGTGGGTATTCGTGGGGGGAGTGACTATCATGAGCTTAGTGGAGAGATTGGAGAGAATGGGCGTAAGAATAATGTAGATAATACGGTTAAAAATGAGGACTTTGATGGAAGAGGTGTGAATCCTGGGTTTTATTACTATAATGGGTTGTATTATATATGCGATAATTGCGGGAAGTCTAAAGGGGAGCCTAAAATTGATAATAAATCTTATAGGATTACAAATAAGAACGTTTCCAATTATCCTGATGAACCTACTGCTATAACGGTAAAAGGAATAGGCACAAGGGTTAGTGGGGAGGATGTAACGGTTAGTAGTCAAGTTGCTGATAAAACTTTTCTAATGGGGGTACATGTATTAGAGAACGGTAAGATTGTTTTGAAAGATCCGATTATCAAAAATACAGTTATAGCCCTTCGTGCGAGTAATGGAGTGATTGAGGTAAAAAATGGAAAGATTAAGGAAAGTCATGAGGGTGTTGATGCAGCAGAGAACTCGTTTGTTCTTTTAGAAGATACAGAAATTAAGACCGCTAATGGGAATGCGAGTCTTTTAAGTTATGATCATTCAGAAATTTGGATGTCAGGTGGATCAATTGATTTTATGAACAGCCATGGGGTTTCTTCGACGTTAGGTGGGAAGGTAAATCTCGAGAATGTTGAAATTACTGGGAAGGCGGACAACGGCAAGGATCATGCGGTTGTGCATATGGATTCAGGGGCGGCTGTTAATTTAGAGGGTACGACTATTCGTGCTATGGATGTCCATGGCATATTATTAGGAAATACAGTCAATTCTATTCCTTTGCAGGAAGTTAAAGATTTATCAAATGAAGATTCTGATTCAAAGATTCCTGTGACTGAAGTTAATATGAAATCCTCTTCTGTTACTGTAAAGGGTAAGGGATCTTATGGTATCTATTTGCGGGGAGAGAAGCCATGGAGTGAAGGTGGGGATAAAAAAGAAGAAATTTCATCAGAGGAAGAAAAAGCTTTACCACGATTAGAAGTTGTTAATTTGGATAAAACAGAGCTTTCTGTTTTAGACGATGTGGCTCTTTATGGTAGAAACATTATTTCTGGTGCAGTGGGGTTGGTGCACAGCACTCTTCGTTCAGGGAATTTTTTATTAAAAGCTGAGGAAGGTGCTTCTATAACAGTTTTGGCTGATGCTTCTACTCTTGAAGGCCGCACACATGTTGATAAAAATTCTAATGCCGAACTTTATTTGGGAGGCCGTTCTAAATGGATTTTACAACAGCCGTTGCAAAAAGATCAACATGAGGCTGCCCATGATTCTTCTATTTCACTCGTTAGTCTTATGGGTGAGAGCTCTATTAATTTTAAAAGACATGAATCTTCTTCTGCTGATGATTATCAAACTCTTCGTATTGGAAAGGGAAAGGGTGAAGTTTATAGAGCACGGGACGGTGCCTCTATTTCCCTTAATAGCTATCTGAATAGTGGTGGGGCTCTTGATCATCAAAAGACTGATCGTGTTTTAATTCATGGTGATGTTTTGGGAAAAACAAAGCTCCAGGTGCATGGGGTTTCAGGAAGTCCAGGAGGATACACGGGAAAGGGAGGAAATGATGAAGGTATTTCAGTCATTCAGGTTTCTGGACAAGCAGAGCAAGATTCTTTTCAGTTGGAAGGTGGTTATGTAGCATTAGATAAATTACCTTATCAGTATAAGCTTTATAGTTATGGTCCAGGGTCTCATTTAGGAAAAGCAAACATGGATCAAAGATTAGTTGAAGGGAACGGAGAATTTTGGGATTTTCGCCTTGAAAGTAGATCTGTAGATTCTGATGTTAAACCTAAACCAGATCCTGCTCCGAAGCCTTTTCCTGACCCAATTCCAGGACCAGGACCTTCTCCAGCACCTGCTCCGGAGCCTCATCCTAAGCCGGGAGTTAGGGCTGTTGTTCCGCAGGTTCCGACTTATCTGCTTTTGCCTAATGCCTTACGCCATATTGGTTTGATGAATGTGAGCAACCAAAATAAGCGATTAGAAGCTTTACGAATTCCTTCTGGGGGTTTATTAGAAAGTCGTGAAAATCCTTTCTTTTTTGTGAGCGGTTATGGCGGCAATCATCGTTATACTTCAAATCTTTCCGCGCTTGAATATGGTTATGGCGGCGAGCTTGATTATAATGCCATAGAGGCAGGTGTTTTGCTGAAAGCAATCGAAAATATGTATGGTTCCACTTCTTTTGGAATTATCGGGGCCTACGAGAGATTTTCTTTGCAACCTTTGAATGTTGAGCAGAGTCAAAAAAGTACATTTGATAAATGGTCAGTTACAGCATACGGTGGTATGCAGCATGATGCGGGTTTTTACGTTGATGGTCTTATGTCTTACGGTTTGTTTAAAGGTGATGTTCTAACAACTGCACGTGGCAAGACGGCAATATTAAAGGGAAATCCTTTAAGTGCTTCATTGACTGCTGGTAAAACGTTTATGGTGGGGGAGAACGGTTTTGTTTTTGATCCGCAAGTTCAAGTTGTTTATCAATATCTTCAATTTAATAAAGTGCATGATGTGGATGGCTTTGATATTGAGCTGGGAAAGCTTCATCAGTGGATAGGGCGTGTTGGAGGGCGTTTAACAAAGAGGCTAGTCGCAACTGATAAGGCTCAAGTTGTCTCTTTCTATGGTAAGCTTCATCTTGCTCACGGTTTTGAAGGAAAACAATTTGTGCATTTTAAAGATGCTTTTCAGCTAGGCTCTTTTGGTTCTTCATTAGAAACTGGATTAGGTTTTAATGCTCAATTGTCTCAAAATTTTGCGCTTTACGGCGATTTGGTTTATCAGCACAAGCTAACGAAAGCTGGTTTTTCTGGAACTAGTTTCTCTGGTGGTTTGCGTTATCATTTCTAGTGTTGTTGCTGTTTCTGATTCCTTTGAAAAAGCCACAAGTATAACTTGTGGCTTTTTCTCATTCTCTATTCATTTTGTGTTATAGCATTTTTACGAGAGTGTGACTTTGCATATCTTTGATATGCTTTTGGGTTGTAATTCTTTCATTTTTTTGAAAAGTTTGAAGAGTTTGTACGTTATGGTTTCAAAACGCATATTTCAGAGTGATTATTATATTATTTATAATATGCCGATTGATAAAGATATTTTTTAATTCAGGATGCTGAAATATTTTTAATGCTCTTATGATGAACCCATAAAAAGCATTCCTTTGCATATTATGTAAGATTGGCAAGTGGATAATTGTCTAAGAAAGGAGTCAATATAATTTGGGAAATCACCTTAGGAGGAGAGAATTTACAATATTAGAAATTGGCAAAGGAAAAGAAGATACTCAAGCGCAATGAGGGCTATATCCGCTGTCGTTGTGAAATGGGGATGGAAAAAAAGAGAGATATCTGAGAAAACTGATGAATGAGAAACATAATGACATATTGTTTTTGGAAAAGGTGTTTTCTTAAAAGGAATGCGATAAATAACAGGATGAAGTTATGTATAATCTTTACTTTTTAAAGATCTGGCTCTGAATGCTTTTGAATGTTGTCAAGTTGAATTAAAAGGAGATAGTAAAAATAGGAACTGATTTTTACACGTTCCTACTCTTTATTAGGCTGTCTTACCATGAAGATGTCTAAAAAGGTATATGTAAACTCTTGTTTTTCAATTTTGGTATATGTTTTGTCTGCTTACAAATACATATTGTTTCAATATAATATCTCTATCGTAAGGAGGTTGATTATACCCGTTTTGGTGGGATTAGACAGTAGTTAAAGTAGGCGTTTTTAACGCATGTCAACCGATTAAGGCTATTTTGGAATAACAACTTTGAAGGTGATTTTTCTGTCGTTCTTCAGTTATATTTTTGCAAATTCTTTGTAAAAGCGACAGATTTAGATTGTATTTTTGAGTAATTTTTTAATTTCATATTTACATAAAATACAAAAAATATTAATAAACTTCCTGTATTTAAATCAAAACGTATTAAATTTTGATGCGTTATGCGTTGCTCTGTGGTGGGGCGGAATTATGGTGTAATTATGGTAAATATATTTAAAAATCGTTTCTCCTTATGTACTTTTACAACAGCATTTCTTTTTTTTGCACACAATGTTGATGTTTTTGCAAACAATGCTGAATCTCAAGTTTCCTCTGGAAAAAAGCAGTCTTCATGTGATCAGAACGCAGCATTTTATCAGTGTTCTGATGGTGGAGAGCACGCAATTAATAATAAAGTTTATTCACTAACGGATAAAAATATTAATGGTGTTTATGGAGCCATAGAGGCGTCTAAGAAAGGTACAATTATTGAAGGCAAGAATATAACTGTTAAGGGTATTTTGGATGAAAAGAATAATTCGGAAAAGATTTTTTGGAAATATGGAGTAAAGGCATCAGAACAGGCAGGAGTCTCTCTGAGTGTTTCCAATTTGAGTGGCGTTTTAGTGGGGGTGGAAGCTCAAGATGGTTTCATCGTAATGTCTGGTGGATCAATTGATGCAATCAAAGTGGGGGCTGTTGCAGAAGGAAAATCTCAAAGTAGAGTTGATTTAACGAATACGCAAATTAGCCTAGGGAGTGTTGGGGTTAAAGCAGGAGAAAAAGGGTATTTTATTTTAGAGGGTGTTTCTATTACCGGCAAGGGTAGTACTGGCAAGGATGATCAAGAGCTGGATACAGGTCGTCAGGCAGCTTTTCACATATTTGAAGATGGTTATGTTGAGTTTATGAAAGGGTCTGTTGATGTTACTGATGCTCATGGGCTTTTATTGCAGGGAAATAAAGGTTCTCAGATTAATATTGGAGATTCCAATATTACAGTGAAAGGTAATGCATTTTATGGTATGCATTTTGAAGGTAAGGCAACATCAGGTGGTTCGTCAGAGGGGGAAGCATTGCGCGTTGATTTGAGAAAAACGCGTTTTGTTGTTCCAGATAGTATAGCTCTTTATAGCAGTCAATCTGGAAAGTCTAAAATATTTTTAAAGGAAACAAAGCTTTTTGGAGATTTGTTGCTGAAGGCTGATAGTAACTCTTCTATAAAGGTTGTTGCTGATGACTCTGCACTTGTCGGTCAAACTCAGGTTGATAATAGTTCTAAAGTTGACCTTGAATTGAAAAATAATTCACAGTGGGTTTTATTACAACCAAGACATAAAAAATTACAAAATCCTCATTATAGAGATGTTTCATTTATTTCATCGGTAAGGCTTTCTAATAGTTCTATTACTTTTGAAAAAACAAAGTCCAGTACTGATCATGCATATCAAACGCTTTATATTGGAAAAGGAACAGGTATTGTTTATCAGGCTTTTGGTGATGCTTGGATTCATTTGAATGCACGTTTAAATCCTAGTGATACAAGTGATCATCAAGTAACGGATCGGCTTCTCATTCATGGTGACGTTAAGGGAAAAACTATAGTCCATATACAAGGGGTTGCGGGAGGTTTAGAAGAAAAAAATAAAAAAGCGCATAGTGTTTCAATTATTCAAGTTTATGGAGATGCATCGTATGACTCTTTTCAACTGAATGGACAGTATGTTGCCTTAGAGGAGGCCCCTTATAAATATGTACTTCGTTCTTATGGTCCAAGTGCTACTGGAGAGGAGGAGCATGTTAAACAGAAATTTGCTTTGAATGGAGGCGCATTTTGGAATTTTCGTTTAGAAAATGAATATGTTCAAACATCTGATGTTTCTAAAAGTACTCCTATGGTTTCTAAACGTACACCTCCTGCACATGCTTCTTTTGAGGATATTGTTCCAGAATCTTCTGCGGATGTTGTTCCAGAATCTTCTGTGGATATTGTTCCAGAATCTTCTGCGGATGTTGTTCCAGAATCTTCTGTGGATGTTGTTCCAGCGTCTTCTGGTGATGTTGTTCCGGTGTCTTCTGCGGGTGTTGTGCCAGCGTCTTCTGTGGATGTTGTTTCAGCATCTTCTGCGGATAGTCTTTCTAAAATTAAAAATGTTCCCTCATCTGGACGAGGTGTAAGATCTGTTGTTCCTCAGGTACCAACTTATCTCCTTTTGCCAAATAGTTTGTTCCATGTAGGTTTGATAGATATTAGCAATCAAAACAAGCAGTTGGAGACAGTACGGACTAATTTGGGTGGAATGTTGGAAATTCGTGAAAATCCTGCTTCATTTTTGCGTGGCTATGGTGGGAGTTATCGTTATGTTTCAGATTTATCTGCGCTTGAATATGGTTATGGAGGGGATCTAGGGTACTATGCGCTAGAGACAGGTGTTTTGCTACAAACTGTTGAGAATGTTGACAGTACTATATCCTTTGGGGTTATGGGGTCTTATGGAAAGCTTTCTCTACAGCCTCGAGATGTTGCACAAAGCCAAAAAAGTACATTTGATAAATGGACTGCTACAGTATATGGCAGTATGCAGCATGATGTAGGATTCTATGTTGATGGTCTTTTATCCTATGGTCTGTTTAAGGGAGATGTTCTGACAACTGCTCGGGGTAAGACTGCAACATTGAAGGGTAACCCTTTAAGTGTTTCCTTGATGAGTGGTCAGAAAATTGCCACAGGATATGAAGGTGTTGTTTTTGATCCACAGGTTCAGGTTGTTTATCAACATCTTCAATTTAATGAGGCTCGTGATATTGATAATTTTAATATTGAGATGGGTAAACTGGATCAATTGATGGTACGTATGGGTGGTCGTTTGATGAAGACCCTGACTGCGTCTGAAAAAGATCGTGATGTTTCTTTCTATGGAAAGATTCATTTTGCCCATGATTTTGGCAAAGAAAGAGCTGTGCGCTTTAAAGATTCTTTCCAGTTAGGGGCTTTTGGTTCTTCTCTAGAGGCTGGATTAGGGCTTAATGCTCGCTTGTCTCAAAAAGTTGCGCTTCATGGTGACTTGGTTTATCAGCATAAGTTGAGCAAAGGTGGTTTTTCCGGAATCAGTTTTTCTGGTGGTTTGCGCTATCGTTTTTAGGATGATCATCTTGGGGTAAGTTATTTAAAAAGCCACAAGCATAGCTTGTGGTTTTTTATTATTTGTTTGCAACTTTTAAAATATGTTTTTTGCATGAGCAAGTTTGTTTCTTTTTAGAAACGAGATAAGGCTTTCTGGTTTGCAGTTCTTGCTTCTTATGCTGTTTTTCTTCCTTTAGTGTATTTTTATTAAATTCTCTTGAAATCACCGCTTTGGGGTGGATTTTTTATTTTTATCTATATTTTTACGCGTTTTTATAAATAATACAATTTTAAATTGTGATATTTTGGGATTCTGGCTTTACATAAAACATTTAGTGGATATATAAAATACAAAACGTATTTTAAATTATCGCGCGTAACCAAAGTTATTAAACAGAACGCGTGTTTTTTTGTTTTTAGAGAAGGGGAAGAAAGTTTGTAGAAAATTATGCTTCAAAATCATCTCTCTTTATGTCGTTTTACAACGGTTATTTTTTTCTTTGTATACAATGCTGATGCAGGTGAGATTCCTGCTGAGAAGAAGCTATATTCATGTAACGAAAGTGCCTCATTTTATCGCTGTAATGATGGTCAACCGCATGAAATTTCCCAGAAAACTTATCGACTTACGGGTGAAAGTTCTGATGCTGCCATAGAGGCATCAGGGGAAGATACAGTCATTGAGGGAGAGGCTATAATCATTAACGGTGTTTCGAATGCAAATGTCCATTCAGGAGCAAATGCTTGGACAACAGCTGTAAAGTCCTCAAATGGGGGAGGCGTTGCTCTATTTTATTCCATGTTAAACGATGTGTCGATAGGGGCCGATGTTAATGATGAGGGCGCTTTTGAGATGCAGGATGGGGTGATTAAAGCAACCAGAATGGGGATCAGTGTTGCTGGTAAAGGGTCGTTTGTTGCTTTGACCAAGACAGAGATTAAGACATCTTCTGATGCGATAGGTCTTTTGAGTTATAATGGTGCAAAAATTTATATAAAAGGAGGGAAAATTAACTTTGCTGATGGTATTGGTGTTCAAACAGGAGGAGAAGGAGAAATTAATTTAGATGGTGTTTCTATTACTGGGAGGGGGAAACAGGGGACAAATACAGATAATCATCGTGAAGCTTCTGCTTTTAGTATGCTTCAGGGGAAAGGCTCTCTTAATTTCCAGAAGGGAAACGTTAATGTTAGCAATGCTCATGGCATTGTATTGCAGGGGAATGATAATAATGATGCTCATATCAAATATTCCAATATTTTTGTGAGAGGCAATGCATTTAATGGCATGCGCTTTTTTTGGGAAGCTGTCTTCAATGATAAAAAAACAATTATACCTGGAAAAGGGTCTGTCCATTTGACAAAGACAACTGTTATGGCTCCAGAAAGTACGGCTATTTATAGCCGCCAATTTGAAACTTCTGTTAAACTCTCACAACATTCAAAAATTTCTGGTGATTCACTCCTGAAAGCTGTTGAGCATTCCAATGTAAAGATTGAGGCTGATGCTTCTACTCTTGTAGGAGTTGCACATGTTGATGAAAGTTCTACAGCTAAGATAGAGTTAAAAAATGGTTCAAAGTGGATTTTATCGCGACCAAAAATTGACAAATTGCACAACTCTGATGCTTCTGGTTCTAAGTTAGGGGGCTATTCCTTCATTTCATCGGTCAATCTTACGGATAGTTCTCTTGTTTTTGAAGAACTAAAATCCAAAACGACAGATGGTTATCAGACACTTCTTATCGGAAAAGGGTCAGGAACTGTCTATCGTACACAAGGCGATGCGCGTCTTTATCTTAATGCATATTTGGATAAAGGAGGAGCTCTGCAAGAGCAAAAAACGGATAGGCTTTTAATCAATGGTGATCTTGAAGGAAAAACGACAGTCCATGTGTATAGTGTTCCTGGAAGCCTAGGGGCATTGACGGGGGATGGTGGTAATGATCAGGGGATTTCCATTATTCAGGTTTATGGAAAAGCCGCTGAAGATTCTTTTGAGTTAAATGGGGGGTATGTCACACTTGAAGCCTCTCCCTATCAGTATCATCTTAAGAGTTATGGTCCAAGCTCTGCTCTAGGGGCGGCAGATTCCAATCAAAGAGTGCTTAAAAATACTGAAAAATTTTGGGACTTTCGCCTCGAAAGTCAATTTGTTGATTCTACTTCTCTCGATTCCACTAAAGTTTTTTCTGTTCTTGATTTGGTTGTCCCTCCTTCTTCTGATGATATTCCTTCTTTTCCTAAAATTCATCCTAATATGACTCGAGGTGAGGATGGTTCTATTGATTCTAATTCGAGGCAAAAACCTCAGGAGCCAAGTCTTTCTTCTTTTGTAGATTCTTCTGATAGGGACTTCCATCTTACTACCACACCTAATGTACCTGATGTTGTTGTGCTTGAGATCTCCAACCCTCCTTCCTCTCTTGCACCTGTTGTTCCCGCTATTGCTGAATCTAAACCAGTTTCCCCAGTTGCGTCTGATTCTTCTGTTCCGCCTCCTGTTTCTCGCCCCACTTCTGTTGTTGCCCCACCTGCGTCTGGTTCTTCTGTTCCGCCGCCTGTTTTTGAGCCTTCTTCTCATTTTGAACCAAATGTGAGAGTCATTGTTCCACAGGTTCTGACTTATATTCTTGTGCCAAATACCTTATTTTATGCTGGATTGATGGATATCAGTAATCAAAACAAGCAGTTGCAAGCGCTGCGAACTGTTTCTGGTCGGTTGTTGAAAAATGATGAAAATTCCGCTTTGTTTTTGCGCGGTTACGGTGGACATCATCATTATACTTCAAATTTATCTGCACTTAAATATGGTGATTATGGCGGTGAGCTTGATTATAATGCACTAGAGGCAAGTATTTTACTCAAGAAAATCGAAAGTGCATATAGTACGACATCCTTTGGAATTATGGGAAATTATGGCAAGCTTTCTTTGCAGCCTCGAAAGATTAAACAAAGTCAAGAAAGTATATTTGATAAATGGACAATCACAGCATATGGAAGCATGCAGCATGATACGGGGCTTTATATGGATGGTCTCTTCTCTTATGGTTTGTTTAATGGAAATGTTCTCACACTTGAGCGAGGTAAAACGGCTGCATTGAGAGGTAAGCCCCTAAGTGTTTCCTTAACTGCTGGTAAAACGTTTATGATAGGCAGCCGATATTTTGTTTTTGAACCACAGGTTCAGTTTGTTTATCAAAATCTCCAGTTTCATAAGACTCGTGATATTGATAATTTTAATATTGATATGCGAAGCCCGGATCATTGGGGGATGCGTGTTGGTGGGTATTTAACGAAGACACTTACGTTTACTAAAGATGCACATGTTCTTTCATTCTATGGTAAGCTTCATTTCATTCGTAGTTTTGATGATAAACAATTTGTGTATTTTAAAGATGTCTTCCAGCTTGGTTCCTTTGGGTCTTCTTTAGAAGCTGGATTTGGTATTTTTTCGCAACTATCTCCAAAAATTATTTTTCATAGCGATCTGATTTATCAGCATAAATTTACGAATACCGGCTTTTCTGGAACGCATTTTTCTGGTGGATTAAGCTATCATTTTTAATTGTATTATTTTTCTGATTTTTGATTTTCATATATAATATAAAGCAAATTATGTGGACAACACATAATAAGAATAATTAGTGTATGAACCAGGTCTGTCTTTTCAGTTTTTTATAAAGATAAAATAAAGAAAGTTTAGACTAAATTATGATTAAAGTATTAAAATGCCATGTGTGTGTGTTCTCTTACAACCTCTATTTTTTTCAGAAAACCAAGAAATGATTTTTTTAGACACTTCGTATTAGGAGATTGGATGATGATCATGGTTTAGATTATGCTTACGTTGCAGGGGGACACACGCTTATATGTTAATGCACATCTTGCTGCAAATGGTAAAAGCAAGGGAATAAAAGCTGATAAACTTCTTAATCTATGGTGATGTTTATGGAAAAACTAAGATGCATATTGTCGATGTTTTAGTGGCTTCAAAAAAATAAAGAACCATAGCAAAGGTAAGCAAAAAGACGATAAAAAGATAGTCTCAGTGTTTCAATTGTTCAGGTTTATGGAAAGGTTGCGGAGGATGCCTTTAAACTGGCAACAGATTATGTTGCTTTAAGAGGAGCGCCTTATCGATATAGTGTTTTCGTGCTAATGGTCCAAATTCTTCTCATAGACAGGTAAAAAGTGGGAATGAATCCGTTAAAGAGAAAAATATTAAGTATAATGGAAATTTTGGAATTATCGACTTGAGGTTGAATATGTTCAGAAACTTTCTCATCTGCGTCATATTCGGTTAGAAAATGATGTGTCTCGTTCTTTAAGCACTTATACTCATCATAATAATGTTTTAGCTGATCATGATGCTTTGTTTCAGGTTGGTTTGATGGATATAAACAATCACAAAAAACAGCTGGAAACATTGCGTATCGCTGCTGGGGCTTTAGGGGAAAATGGTAAAAAATCCCGCACTTTTTGCGCGAGGTTACGGTGGAAGTTATCATTATGTTTCTGACCACCTGAGCTTCAATATGGCTATGGCGGAAATTTGAATTATAACGCTATAGAGGCAAGTGTCTTGTTCAATGCGTTGAGGATATACATCACACTTTGAGCTTTGGAATAATGGGGAATGATGGAAAAAAAATCTCTACAACCTCAAGATCTTGAAGAAAGCAAAAAAGTACATTTGATAAATGGTCTATTACAGCATATGGCAGCATGCAGCATGATACAGGCTTTTGTATAGATGTCCTTTTTTCCTATGGTTTATTTAAGGGGGATGTTCTCATGCAAGCAAGAGGCAAGACAACAACATTGAAGAGGAACACCTTTGAGTGCGGGTAAGTCATTTATGACAGGACATAAAGGGGATAGTTCGTTTCTGCCTTTCTCTATTTTTTATAAGCTTTTTTTTCATGACCGAAGGTCATGTCGTTAATTTAAATGTCTTCAGATTCTTCTGAACACTCATATTTGTTACAATTATAGTTAGGGGTTATTTTTGATCTGCAGGTTTAGGTTATTTATCAAAAGGTGCGGTTTGATAAGGTGTCTGATATTGATGGTTTTGATATTGAAATGGAAAACTTGATTTGTGGGTGATGTGTGTTGGTAGGTCTTTAAGAAAGATGCTTTCTGTCTCTGAAGAGGGGATTGTTGTTTCTTTCAATGGCAAGCTTCATCTTGCCAATAGTTTTGGAGGAAAACAACGTGTACAATTTGGAGATGAATTCCAATGAGGGGCTTTTGGTTTTTCTCTAGAAATTGGAGTTGAGTCGAATACTCAGTTGTCCTCACATTTTGCATTGCATGGAGATGTAACTTATCAACATCGTCTTAGCAAATTAGCAAAGCTGGTTTTTCAGAGACCATTTTTTCAGGCGGATTACACTATCATTTCTAGCTATACATAAACTATATAGTAACGTATATATAAGTATATATTGTTATATTAAGTATTAAAAGTAGGTGTTTAGTTTTATATTTATTATATTTTAATAATTTTGTTAGTTTAAATATAGATATTATTCTTAAATGAATAAAAATAGGGGAATAGGAGTCGGGAAGAGTTATGGTTTATGTATTTAAAAGACATGTATTTTTGTGTAACTTTACAACAGCTATTCTTTATTTTTTGCAGGTTACTTATGTTAGTGCTGCAGGATCTTCAAGTGATGCAGGAGAGGCATTTTATAAATGCGATGATAGAAAAACACACTTTCTCGCAAATAAAGTTTATTACTTAAAAAATTCTCAGGAGGTTGCGCCTATTGCAGCTATATATGTAGAAAAAGCTGGCACTGTTGTTAATGCCTCGCAGATAACAGTTTATGGCGATAATTCAGATAAAATATCTGCCTATGGAGCGTATGTAAGAAATGGTGGAAAACTTAATCTAACAGCTGCCGATTTTAAGGATATACCTGCTCTTCGTGCTCAAAATGCAGTTATTAGCATGACAGTAGGGGAAATTAAGGGGGCTTCACATGCTATTTATGCATGGGGGAAAGAAACGGATATTTCTTTAGTGAGTGTGAATATCGATATTGAACCAGATAATTTGAAGGTAAAAGGGATCGGTATTATGAGTGGTTTTGATGCAATGGTTAGAATGTCAGAAGGTACCGTTAATTTTAATCAGATTGGCTCATTTTCAACTCGGTTTGGGGGGTGCTATATTCTTGATACTATGTGTATTACGGGGCAAGGAAGGAGGGAGGAAGCTAGAATAGATGGTAATGGCGCTATGGGGGTATTGCCTGAAGCTTTTGAGGTTTTTCAAGGGGGGGATGTTCATTTGAAAAAAAATGTTATTCATCTTAACAATATGCATGGATTCTTGGTTAAAAATTTTTCAGGTTATGTAGACGATAATGGCAAATTAATTCAAAAGTATGTTTCGCCAGATGGCTTTAAGAATACAAGTATTAAGATAGAAAAAAATAATATTTCTGTGAAAGGGGATGGAGTACATGGTTTGTATTTTAATGTTTTAGCTCCAGAAGAGCTTGCTAAGATGATTAGGCAACGAGATGATGAAAAAGTTTTAGAAATCCAAAAAGTTCTCACGGGGAAGGCATTTGTTTATTTATCACAGACAAATATGACAGTTCTAGATGGTATTGCGATTTATGCGAAGGGGAATAGAGGCTATGGGGCTGAAGGTATTCTTGAATTATCTGATGAAACAAAGATTTCTGGTGATTTGTTGCTAAAAGCTAAAAATAACTCTTCTCTATTGGTGAAAGCAAGTGCTTCTTCTCTTACAGGAGGTACGCGTGTTGACGATAAATCAACTATTGATTTAGAGTTAACCCACTATTCAACATGGTATCTTACTAAAAGTAAATACAACGGTTTACGGGAATCTGTTTCATCACTTTCTTCTCTACGTCTTTCCAATAGTACACTGATCTTTAATGATGAAGATATATCGAATGGTTATCAAACGCTACGCATTGGAAAAAGGGCGGATATAGACGCAGGAGATAGAATTCTCGCATCAAAAGATAAAAAAGTCTACAGTGCTGAGGGAAATGCTCAGATTAAGTTGAGTGCATTTTTGAGTGATGAGGGTTTGTTTGATCCTCAAAAAACTGATCGTATATTGATTTCTGGTGATGTTTCTGGAACGACATTCATTCATGTGCGAAATTTTCCAAAAGCTGCAAATAAAGAAGTCTATGATGGAAGAGATCAAAGCATTTCACTTATTCAAGTTGCTGGAACAGCGCAGGCAGGTTCTTTTCAACTCGCCAATGGTTATGATAGTTATACTACAGTGAAAGGTTTTCCTTATCAATATCGTATTCGTGGTTATGGTCCGAATTCGCCCTTTGGAAAAGCGGATATTAAGCAAAGATTAGTGGAAGGTGAGGGGGATTTTTGGGATTTCCGTCTTGAAGGTATCTATATTTCTTCTAGAATAGGTACTTATAATGGTCCATTTATTAAACCGGCTTCGTTTTCATTATCTCGTCCTTTAGATTCTCCGCCCCCCGATCCACTTCCTACGTTGTTGATGTCTGACTCGCCTTCTTCTACATCTTCTGATCCTGTTGATCCTCCTCCTTCGCCCCCCGATCCACTTCCTACGTTGTTGATGTCTGACTCGCCTTCTTCTACATCTTCTGATCCTGTTGATCCTCCTCCTTCGCCCCCCAATCCACTTCCTACGTTGTTGACATCTGCCACACCTGCGTCTTCTACACTTTCTGATCCTGTTGATCCTCCCCCTTCGCCTCCCGATCCACTTCCTACGTCATTGACATCTGCCACACCTGCGTCTTCTACATCTTCTGACCCTGTTGATCCTCCCCCTTCGCCTTCCGATCCACTTCCTACGTCATTGACATCTGCCACACCTGCGTCTTCTACGTCTTCTGATTCTGTTGATCCTTCGTCTAATCTTCCTGTGTCGCTTAATGTTCAGTCTAATCTCCAAATTAGAGCTGTTGTTCCTCAATTGCCAACTTATCTTCTTTTGCCAAATACCTTATTTCATGCTGGTTTAGTGGATATGACCACGCAAAATAAGAAGGTAGAGACAATGCGGAATGCTTTTCATTCCTCTTGGAAGGATGATGAAAAGCCAGCCTTTTTTCTGCATGCTTATGGTGGTAGTCATCATTATGCTTCCAATTTATCTGCTTTTGAATATGGCTATAACGCTGAGCTGAATTATAGTGCATTGGAAGCAGGTGTTTTGTTAAACGAGACTGAGAGTTTATACAGTCGTACATTCTTTGGGGCTTTGGGGAACTATGGAAACCTCTCTCTAAACCCACAGGATGTTGAACAAAGCAAAAAAAGCGCATTTGATAAATGGTCTGTTGGAGCCTATGGAAGTTTACAGCATGATACGGGTTTTTATATCGATGGAGTATTATCGTATGGACTTTTTAAGGGAGATGTTTTGACACTAGCACGGGGCAAGGTTGTAGCGTTAAAGGGTAAACAGTTTAGCGGTTCTTTAACAAGTGGCAGAACGTTTGCAACAGGGTATAAAGGTGTTATTTTTGATCCGCAGATTCAGGTTGTTTATCAGCATCTTCAGTTTAATCCGGCACATGATGTTGATAATATTGATGTTGATTTAGGAAAATTTCATCAATGGGTGGGGCGTGTTGGTGGGCGTTTAAGCAAGACACTTAATGTTTCTGAAGAGGGACGTGTCGTTTCTTTTTATAGTAAGCTTTCTTATTTGCATAGTTTTGAAGATAAGCAATTTGTTTCTTTTAAAAACGATTTCCAATTAGGTTTTTTGGGTTCTTCTTTAGAAGCGGGTCTTGGTTTTAATGCCAAATTATCTTCGAAATTTGTACTTCATGGAGATATAAATTATCAGCATAGACTGACAAAAGCAGGGTTTTCTGGAATGAGCTTTTCTGGTAGATTACAATATCATTTTTAGTTGTCCATTAAATATAGAATAATTTATATATAAGTATATAAGAGTTATATTAATAATTAAGTTAACTATTTATCTTATATTTATTTTATTTTAAGAAGTTTGTAATATACATTATTTGATTGTTCTTCGTTAATAAATAGGGGTAAGGAAGATGGGTTTCATGCGCAATTACTTCTGGAGGATTGTGCGGTTATTTTAGCTGTGATGGTTGTTTTTTTCTTAAACAGAAATGTTGATAATACCACACTCACCATTTTCGCTACCAAAGGCAAGGTTGTGCCCTGTCTGATCCCAGTTGAGCGCTGAAATGGCGCTTTTTCCATAGCCTTTTAGAAGAACCTCTTTTCCATCGTGAAAATGTGCACACAAAATCATTCCATCATTGAAGCCTATTGCTACAATGTCTTCGCTTGGATGGCATGCAACGGTGCTGACAAGAGCATTTGCTCGTGTGCCCAGTTCTAATGGTGTTTTTCCCATGGGGCCATCTTTTGTATGAAAGGGCCAGACAATGGCTGCTGATGCACCGGATGTTGCTAACCATTTTCCTTTCGCGCTCCAAGACCAGCTTTTGACTTTGCTTGGGTAGCCACTCATGCGGAGATGCTGATTATCAGTGAGACGCCAGCCATGGAGGGCGTTTTCTTGCATGGTAGAAATGACATAGCGGTTGTCTGGTGAGAAGGTGACACCAAAATGTGCTCCTTTCCAGACCAATGTGGTGGGAGATGTTTGCGTTGATAACCAATGAAGGGTAACACCATTGTAATGGGCAACGGCAAGGCGCAACCCCTTTGGAGCAAAAGCAAGACCTTCTATACTGCGTTCATGTATAAGCTCTTGCAGTTCTTTGCCAACATTTGCCAGTGTGATACGTGAAGAGGAAAAGGCAAAAACTTTCCGTGGTCCAAATACAACATTGCTTATCCATTTGCCTTCCTGCTTGCCCAGTACTTTTGTATGACCATCTGCTGTTGTTTGACAGACCTTTCCGTCTTCTCCACCTGTGATGATCGCGGTATTGTCATGGGAAAAATGGCTTGAAATTATTCCTTTGTGAACTTCAAAGATTTGTGGGATTGGGTTTAAAAAAACAATGGAACCTTCGACCGAGAGAAAAGCTGGTTTATTATCAATAAAACCGCAGGAAAGACAATAATTTTGTAAATTGTAATTGGTAATGCTTGGCATTGTTACTCGCTTATGCACAATTTTTAAAACCCGTTCTCAGTTTTTCGGCATCAAGGGTGCGGCCAATAAAAACAAGTCGACTTTCACGTTTTTCATCTTCACGCCATGGACGTTGGTGCTGTCCTTCAAGGGTCATGTGTATGCCTTGAATGACATAACGATCATCGTCTCCTTGAAATGCGATAATACCCTTTAAACGCAAAATATCGGGACCTTGTTGTTGCGTGATCTGTTGAATCCATGGGAAAAACTTTTCTGGTTGAAGGGCACCTGTTTTTAAACTTACAGAGGTTATTGTAATATCATGAATGGTGGATTTGTGGTGATGTGCATGATCATGATTACAATCGGGACCACAGACATGGTCTGCGTGCTGATGGTCAAGAAAATGGGGATCATTATCTAAAGTGCGTTGGAGATCAAAGAAACCTCGATTGAGGAGTTTATCAAGAGGGATGTTAGCGCGCTCTGTTGCGTAAATTATGGCTCTGGGATTAATTGCAAGAATGAGCGATTGCGCGTGTGCACGTTCTTCTTCGCTGACAAGATCAATTTTATTTAAGAGAACAATATCAGAGAAAGCAATTTGCTCTTCAACTTCCCGGCTTTTTTTAAGTTGGTGTGAAAAATGCTTTGCATCAACGACTGCGATAACACTGTCGAGAGCGGTTTTTTCATGGACTGTATCATCCATAAAAAAAGTTTGTGCTACGGGGATTGGGTCAGCAAGCCCTGTTGTTTCTATAATGATCGCATCAAATCGATGAGAACGTTGCATCAAACTTTCCAGAATGCGAATAAGATCGCCGCGCACGGTGCAACAGACACAACCATTATTCATTTCATAAATTTCTTCATCTGATTCAATGATAAGATCATTATCAATACCAATTTCACCAAATTCATTGACAATGACGGCATAACGTTTGCCATGATTTTCACTGAGAATGCGATTGAGAAGAGTGGTTTTTCCTGATCCAAGATAGCCTGTGAGAACCGTAACAGGAAGTTTTGTGGGAGTGTTTTGCGTCTTTTCCATGGTTCATGCCTTTTTATTGAAACGTGTTTATTTTAAATCGATTGATATCATCAAGTAAACCACGAAGCCCACAAAGAACATGAGAGAAAATTGCTTCACCGGCTTGCGGTGTTGCTTTACTTGCATTGCCTGCTGCTCCTTGTTTGTTAAGGTCACGCATTGTCCAGCCAAAGGCATGAGGACCATAGGCGCGTAAATACTGATAGTTGGCAATTATATCCGCTTGTTTATTATGAAAATTTGTTGCCTTTTCCATATGAACTTTTTCCGGTGCTAAATAGAGCATGAGAGAGGTTTCGATAAAACCTCCATGGATATCAAGATGCTGTTGAAAAGGCTCCATGAGATCTTGTGGCAAACCAAAACGACTCCAACTTGTTGCTACTGCAAGCATTGAAAAACGCCTCCGTAATTCGGTGATAACAATGCTCATTAAAGGTGAATTGCCTCCATGGGCGTTGAGAAGAAGAAAACGCTTTATTCCTTTGCGATAGCAGTTCTCACCAATGCTTATCCATTGCTCAATAGCATCGGAAAAGGTGAGCGTTTGTGTGCCTGTAACATCCATATGTTCTATAGAATAGCCAATCTTTTCAACCGGTAAAAGTGCGATATGAAACTGCTCTTTTGTTTGTAAAGTGAGGGCTTTTGCAAAAGCTTCAGCAATAATCCAGTCGGTTTCGAAGGGAAGGTGCTCTCCGTGATATTCGTGTGCGCCCAAAGGTAAAAGAGCAAGGAAAGGCGTGTTAGATACCATAATTTATTGCCCAAAAGAGAAGTTAACACAGATAAAGTGATCAAAAGTGTTGTCACAATTTAATCTATCTATAAGAAAAACGCAAATAGGCGTCTTTTTACATCACATATGGATGCTGTAAAAATGAGAGCTTTGTTAAACAATAGTGAAGCTTTTATTGAGCAAAGCCAACTCAATTTTTTTGTAATATGAGGCGAGTTTTCTAAAGATAGCTATCTTTGGTAAGACTTTCTGATGCAGATTCTTCTTTTTACTATGGAGCGAGGATTACAAAAGTATTTCTATTATTGCAATAGTACAGACTTTTGTTGCAATCAGGAATTCTTAATTCTTAATTCAAGTATCTGTATATTACATTTATTGATTGATTTTACTTTGGATAGTGTCTTACTAGACTTTAGTGTTCATGAGAAAAAATGAATATAAAGGGAAGGATTCACGTAAGATAAACTTGTAGTCTCAGAGAGCTCGATGAGTTTATAAGATGATTCAAGAAGAAACACCGTTGGATACATGATAAACAGAACGCCATTGTGTTGCACATTGGTATGCTTGTTTTAAAGAAACCTTTCCTAAGGTATCCAAGCCTATTTTGCGACGCTGTTCGTGAAGGGTATAACGGTAAATCCTCATAATATAAAATCTATTGTACTTCACTATATTTACACTTTTAAAGTAAAAAGCGACACCACCATTCACTTTGCCAGTTTTCAATATTGTGTTAACAGCGCTTGATAGTTAAAATATCTCATAAGTGATATTTTCCTTTTTTCAAGTGTGTTTACACACACACATCGTTTTCTTTTGTGATTTGAAAGCGAAAAATTTTGATTGATTCAATATAAACAGAGTTAAAATTAAGAGAGTCTTATAATAATCAGCCCTCTCATTCAACATGCAAAACAATAAATTATTATTATAGATTAGTATCCTTCTATTAAAATGATCGATTGCTAAATTTATCATTCAATATCAGTTTTCATGATTCTCTTTTTATTTAATTTTAGGTAGTTTGTTGGTGCTCTAGTGTTGCTTATAATGTTTTTGTAAATCTGATAGATTTACTTATTTTATGCGTTTGTTTTGTTGGGTTTGAAAGCCAATATTTTGAGTTCTTTATGCTGTATGAGATAAAGGGGGCTGAATTGCCTTTTTAAAGATGCTATGCGCTATTTTTCTTTATATATCAGTAAAAATTGAGAATCATTTTTTAACATCTTTTCTATTTGAAAATAGAGATCTTGATTTCTTTTTACATTTTATAACTGTTTTATAGAAAAATAATACACTATTTTAAGGTTTATTTATTAGGATAGATTTGTCTTAGATCGAGGTTTTTATTCGCTACCAATTTTATTTTTATGTTTATTGAAATAATAGACAATTATATATTATTATATTGACAGTTTTTAATGTTATAGTGCTTTAAAATTTAATTACATTTTAAATTATTTATAGAATTTCTATTATGTATTTTTTTCAAATGAATTTATTTTTATAATATTTATTATAATAAGAAATTTGACAAATTTTTATTATATTGAATTAGATCAATAACAATGACACGATATTACTGTTATGATCTTATTTATCATAGTGTAAAAGTAATAAATGATTTTTATCATTTATTGTTTTTCTGTCTTTACATGCAGTACGTAATGTGTTATATAATATAATTACATATAATATTTTATATGTGTATTTATATTAAATATAAGTTATGGTTTTTATATATGTGAATATTCTTTCAGTGAAGAAAAAGAGGAGCAAAGAAAGCTATGTTTAAAATATTTAAAAATCGTGTATGTTCATTTACTTTTACACTATTTATTCTTTTTTTTGTACAAACTATAGAAGGAAATGCAAGTTTTGTAAAAAATCAATTTCAAGAGAGAGTGGCAGTTACTATTTCTACACTAGAAAAAAATGTAGCTATTAGAGCTGTGGATAGAGCTGTGGATAGAGCTGTTATTCAAGGCGTTGAGGAACAAGATGCTATTGCTTTGGGGAAAGCTGAAAAAACTGCTGCCTTTTCAGGTGCAGCCTTTTGGGGGGGAATAGGTATTATATCACTTCTTGCTTCTTTATGTGTTGGGGATGTATTAGGTGCTGTTGTATCTCTTTGGGGAATATTCACTACACTTTAGTAGAAAGCTCATCGGCTTTGTCGATGATTTTTTTGTTCATTTCATGATTTTGAAAAAATAAATATTTGAACTTATTTATACTGTATTGGATGGAATAATCACTATTATTAATACCAAATGTAGCTTTTATTAACATTATTAAACTTCAATGTCCTACATTTATGTTTTTTTACAAAATAGTGTAACCTCATTTTTTACAGTTTATGGTTATTTCCTAGTAATATGGCTAGTATACTTACTATCTTTATCAGCCTTTTAATATTGTTTACCTTCTCTCATATGAAGATTATTCATCAAAGGCATATTTTATCATTTCAAATTTGTTTATGTTAAATCCATCAAAAGCATGAACAAGTTGCGTTCGTGTATGGATAAGATTATTAAAAAAAGGGTAAAAATTCTTCTCATGAATCATCTCAAAGGCTCAAGAGCTGTCGTAATATTGACAAATAAAATGATGATGCCGGTTTGTATCTTTATAGAGTAAAGATAGTGATACACAATGAATCTTATGCCATCTCATGGGGTGGTTTATATTGTAGCATTTACGCGTCATATTGTGAGAGGGAAGTGGTGATATGCATCGTTGAAAATGCCTTTATTAAAAGATAAATACTTTTATTTGCGATACAAGTGTATTCTGGGTTGTTCTTTCGTGTCAGGGAAAGATGCTGTTAAGTAGGGTAATTAAGGAGTGTTTATAGCTTAGCGGAAGAAGGGACATGAAGTAAAAGGTCTTGTTTAGCACGAAGACGCGCAATCCATTGATCTTCACGAATAGCAGTATTATGTATTGTAATGAGTTCGTTTTTTTTAATTGCAGCTGTTACTGTTGCTTTTTCTAAAAGACCACAAGGAATGGCGTGGTGAGCGCGTGCTTCTGCGATGTTCATTATCCAAGCGCGATAAGTATAAAGACCGATAAAGTCTAGCTGATCACCTGGATGTAAATCTTTTTTAGCAACAGCACAGACTTCTACTACGGGATGGCTAAGAGGAACCATATCTTTTTTGCCATAAAGCATAGCGCGTGCGCAGGTGAGGGGAACTTCCATTGCTGTTAAATGATAGGGACGGTGAAAGGTGAAATAAGGCCCCTGACCAATTTTTAAATCTTCCATACGTTCGCGTAAACGTGGGTGCGCTATTTCTGCAATGACAAAGACACCTGGGGAAACACCTTGGCCTGTTGAATAATCTACAATACCATATCGCTGCAAAATGCCTCCATCTTGTTTTGGGATAAGCACTTTGTTTAGATCTTGCAGTGCCGCTTGTGGTCCATGCATTCCTGGGCAATCGGGGAGAAGCCCAGTGGCATTGGCAATTGCTGCCATTTCAACCATCGTTTTGGAACCATCAATAAATTCAACCAACATGCGCACATTCATATTACGCCGGAATGCTTCTTCTTCGTAAGCATCAGGTGTAGCATCAAAGCGCAGAGGATTATTTTTTCCTTTACCTGCTGCAACAATCTTATGTCCAAGGGCTGAAACAAATTCTATGAGTTCCATACAAGAAGTTGGTTCATCTCCGGCACCAAGTGTATAAATGAGCCCTCGTTTTTCTGCTTCATGTTTGAGATAAGCGCCAATTGTAACATCTGCTTCAACATTCATCATGACAAGATGTTTGTTATTCTCAAGCGCTTTGATACCAATTTCTGCTCCTGCTTCGGGATAGCCTGTTGCATCAACGATAATATCAATTTGTTCATGACGTAAAACAAGGTTAATATCATCTGTTGCTGCAATCAAATTTTTTTCAATGCTTTGCGTGAGAGCATAAGTATTTTCAACTTCACAGACATGTCCATCCTCGCCATAGGCTATTGTAGCGGCATCAAAAATACGTGACGGCGTCCTAGTGGCTACTGCAGCGACTGTTATACCATCCATATGCGCAATACTTGATAATAAATCTGTGCCCATTTCACCACAACCAATCAGTCCAATACGGATGGGGGGATGCTTTTCTGCACGTTGTTTCAAATCATGCGCTAAACCTGTTAGGTTCACATTGCTTGCCATTCTTTTTTCCCATTTGAAAACTATTCTGCTAAAGAACTTTTCTCATTCATAAGGTGCATTTGCTTTTAAGACAATTAATCTTTTATTCTTGATGCTCTAATCAATGGATTTTATAAAAGCAAGAGGGGTGGTTGTTTTTATCAAATAAAATAGGAATAGCGTTATGCAGCAAAAAATAGCAGTACAAGATGTCACCAGTTTTATTGGGAAAGAAGTGGGATTATCGGGGTGGCGTCTTGTTACACAGGATATGATTAATCAGTTTGCATGCGCTACAGATGATCATCAATGGATACATGTTGATGAGGAAAAGGCTAAAAAGACACCTTTTGGAGGCACAATTGCTCATGGTTTTTTAACATTATCGCTTTTGTCTACGCTCGCTTATGAGGCACTTCCAGAGTTGGAGGGGAGCACAATGGGGATTAATTATGGTTTCGATAAAGTACGCTTCATGAGTCCTGTGAAAACAGGGGTACGGGTACGTGCGCGTTTTGTGTTAGATGATGCAGAAATTCGCCCTTCTGGTCGAGTGGTTTTCCATTATGGGGTTACGGTAGAAATTGAACAGTTAAAAAAACCAGCTCTTACGGCTCAGTGGCTTATTGTGGCAGTGATGGGGGAAAAATCTTCCAATATCTAGATTAGTTTGAGTACTTTATTTTATAAAATTTTTGTACAATTCTATGAGAAGTTTCTTCAATGATAATATTGAGAATAATCTATAGGGTGATAGATATGCTGGAGCTATCATAGCGTTGATAGCTATAGCAGATTGCTATCTTTCCTAGATCTTTTTGAAGAGGAGTTTCTTGGTGAAGATAGTGCATTGCCTCACGCTTTTGTTTATAGCATTCTTTAATGGGATCATAGCCCTCACATAAACAGAATGTTTCAAATGGAATATACTTGCGTTGCTAATTCACGGGCTTATTTTAAAGAAACATCTCTCAACGCTCGTCACACCCATTTCGCAATGGCGCCTGTGAATAGTATAACGGTAAAGCCATTGAGCACCCCATATCTTTATGCTTGTGAAGAAGAAAACCGGTACTATCATATTATATGCTAGCACCTTATATGCTAGCACCCAATGTTAAGACAGGTCTTGGTGCTTGAGACAATTCATAAGAGGCACGCCTTCCTTGCTTGTATAGTTTTTACTCACACGGCTCTTCCTGCTTGTAACATGCAAGCGAGAGATTTTGATTAATTCGATATGGAACAAATTGGGAATGAGAGGACCTTACGGTATTCAGAGTTCTTATTCAATATGTTGTCTAAGGTTGGGAAAGGTCGTGACCAATGTCTTAATTTGACATGATAATTTATCATTTTTATGTTAAGAGAGAGTTTCAAATATTGTAAGATCTCTCATTTCATTTCCTTTTATATTCAATCAGTTAAAACTATTTTCTTTCATGTTACAAACGGATGGGGAGAGATAAAAACGGTTTAAGAAAAAAGTTCCTAATCTCTTATGAACGTTTTCGATAACCAAGGGTTGTTGCACTTGGAAAGTGGCAAAGAGGATGATGATACTGGTATGTGAAATTCTAAGTCTTTTAATGTTTTGTTTTATCAAGTTTTTGTACGATTTTATCAGAAGTCCATTGGGTTATAATATTGAGCATGATCAAAAGAATGATGACAATGGTCATGATGAAGGTATTATAGCGTTGATAGCCATAGCGGATTGCCATATCCCCTAAACCGCCTCCACCAAGATATCCAGCAAGTGAGGTGGCTCCTATGAGAGAAATGACCATGACTGTAAAACCTGTAATCAGGCTAGGGAGAGCTTCAGGAATAAGAACATGTCTGATAATTTGAAGACGGCTTGCACCCATAGAGCGGATCGCTTCAATGAGACCGTTTTCAACGGTTTTAAAAGAGAGTTCCGCCATGCGTGCATAAAAAGGAATAGCTGAAATGGTCAGTATAAAAATTACAGCAGGCATTCCTATCCCTCTTCCTACAACGATACGCGTAACGGGAAGAAGATAAAATGCAAGAATAATAAAGGGAATGGCACGAATACTGTCAATGATCATGCTTAAAGGGCGATTGATGAGAGATGAGGAAAAAATCCCCCCGCGTGCTGTTGTGTGAAGAAGAAGACCAAGGGGAAGTCCTATAATAAATGCCATAAAAGAAGCACTAAGTGTCATCAATATTGTATCAATAACAGCTTGGGGAAGTTCATGAGACAGAACATTAAACATAGCCTAACACCTCACAATATCGTCCTTTTTTCGTTAACCATTGAACAGCTTTTTCTAAAGCTTCTTTATCTTCTCCAGGAAGAGCCAAGAAGAGTCGCCCGATGGTTTCATCTTGAACTGTATCAATGCCACCATGCAAAATACGTGCTTTTAAACCACTCTCATTTTCTAGAAGATGAAGAAAAGGCTGCTGGGCAATTTCACCGGCAATATTGATTTCAATGACAGCTTCTCGCCCGATTGGTTTGAGATTTTTCGCAAATTTTTCAGGAAGTTGCGGGGTGACAAGCTTGAGCATGGCTATGGTTGTATCGTCTTGCGGTGATGTAAAGATGTCTTTCACACGTCCTTCTTCTACGATGTTCCCCTGATTAAGAACAACAACGCGATGCGCTATGGTGCGCACAACTTCCATTTCATGGGTGATGAGCACAATCGTGAGATTGAGGTGTTTATTAATATCAGCAAGGAGCTCTAGAATAGATTGTGTTGTTTCAGGGTCAAGAGCAGAGGTGGCTTCATCTGATAACAATATTTTAGGATTAGCAGCGAGCGCACGAGCAATGCCAACGCGTTGTTTTTGCCCCCCTGACAATTGTGCCGGATAGCAATATTCTTTTCCATATAACCCAACCAATTCAATCAGTTCAAGGGCACGTTTGTGGCGTTGTTTTTTACTTACACCACTTAATTTAAGCGGCAATGCAATGTTATCAAGAATATTTTGCGATGAGAGAAGATTGAAATGTTGAAAAATCATCCCAATTCGTTGACGGTAAGGCGCCCACTCTATCTCTGATAGATTTGAAATATCAACACCTTCAAAAAAAATGGACCCTGCATCAATCTTCTCTAACCCATTTAAACAGCGGATAAGTGTTGATTTTCCTGCTCCACTGCGCCCAATAATCCCAAGGATTTCACCAGCATGGATATTTAAAGAGAGATTATTAATTACCGGAACACCAGCCGTTTTGTTAAAACAACGGCTGATGTTTTTTAAGGAGATAAGGGTAGGTTTTTCCATTCACAATTACTCGGATATTTGGCACAATTACCAAGAAGTTTGGGCGGTTTTGCCAAAAATCTCTTTGATTTTTGCACGGATAAGATCGTTGTTGTAAGCGGCAACTAATTTTTTAACCCATGGCTCATCTTTTTCGCTCGTGCGTACAACGATGATATTATCATAAGGATTATTTTTTGCGCTCTCCCATGCGACGACATCTTTTTCGAAGTTTAATCCGGAAACAATAGCCCAGTTTGTGTTTATAATTGCAAGATCAAAATCGTCAATAGCTCGCCCTAACATACCAGCATCGAGCTCACGAATTTGCAGGTTTTTAGGATTTTCGATAATATCAAGTGGAGATGCAAGAATATTATGGGGGTCTTTTAACTTAATGAGACCTAAAGAATTGAGAAGAAGTAAGGCTCTTCCACCATTAGATGGGTCGTTTGGAATACCAACATGTGCACCATCACGTAGATCTTTTAAGTCTTTGATTTTGTGCGAATAAACACCGATTGGAGCAATAAATGTATAGCCGACAATTGAAAGTTTATAGCCACGTTGTTTCATTTGTTCATTAAGATAAGGAGCGTGCTGAAAAGCATTCGCATCGATCTCTCCTGCGTTGACAGCGTCATTAGGCAAAGCGTAATCAGAAAAATAAACGAGTTCAATATCTAAACCAGCTTTTTTAGCCTGTTCAGCAGCAGTTTTCCAAATAATCGCATCCCGCCCTTCCATAATACCAAGTTTGATTTTTGATTTGTCTGTAGCCATGACAAAAACCGTAGATAAAAAAAGTGCAAAGAGAGAGAGGAATAATCCTATAATCCGACTACGAGAAAAAATTTTTAATGTCATGTACTTTTAACTTTCTTTTCCAAGAGATTTTTTGAGGGAAGTTTCAATATACTCTGTATTTTTATACTCTGTATTTTTTAGGAAGATTTAAAGTTATACAAGCTTTAGAGAATATTCAATCACTTTTATTTTTAAAAGAGTATTATTTTTCTTTCTATTTTTAGTATTTTGGGGGCTTATCATCATTCATTCTCTGAAATTCTCTGTAATTTAGGTAATCAATTCTTTTATTGCAATCATTTGTTGAGGGAACCAATAGCACTTTAAAAACTTCTTTAAGGGACGATTGGTTGAAGGACCAGATAATCAAATGATGCTTTAGCTGTAAATTTATGAGGAGCATACTGCGCAATCAAGATCAAAAGGCCGTGTTCGTGTAGAGGGGGAATAAGGGGAATAAAGAGAGATTTTGTTGCAATATTGAGGGGGCTTTTGGGCGGGAAATAAAGGTTGCTGATCATTGGATTTAACCGCGGCAAATTTTTGCAAAGGCGAAATTTTGCCCTTCACATGTTTTGAGAGAGGAAGAAAAATAATGTTAAGAAAGAAATTTTTATCAACAACAATGATTTTATGGGCTTTGGGAGCGTCGGGGGTGGCTGTGACTGCTTCTCACGCGGAAGCTGGAACCATTGCAGGAACAGTTGCTCGTGTTGCATCAGGTCAGGTATCTTTACGCACAGGCCCTGCGACAGCTTATAAAGTAATCACAATGGTTCCAATGGGAGCAAAAGTGCAAATTTATGGCTGTCTATCCAATAAAACTTGGTGCTCTCTTGGTTATCACGGAAAGGTTGGTTGGGCATCTGCACGTTATGTCAATGTCAACAATGTTCCTACCGTTGCTTTTACAAAGATGCCAGTAAAGCCAAATGCTATGAGAAAATCGCCAAAAGTAAAAAAAGAAAAAGTAAAACAGGTTGTTTCTGGTTTTAAAGCTCTTCCGGCGATTCAAAAAACACGGAAAAACATACAAAAACTCTACAGAACAGATATGATTATCGATTCTACAGGTGTCAAAAAAAGAGATGAACGGACAATTTTAAATCCTTCGCCCAAAGCACAAGGAGTTTCTGTAAAGCACGTAAATGCTTATAATCCCTTCTTTCCTGACAATGTCAATTATAAAAATTTTGAACGTAATGAAACACGTTACCGTGTTGTGACTTATCCTGCTCGATAAGGGTAAAGTTAATTTCACAACCGGAATGATAAAAAGGATCAGCAGCATGAAGCAAAAAACGCTTATGCTGCTGATCCTATTGTACTGTAAAATGGCATTAAGGCGGCGATGATTAATTAAGGTGGCGAGGTATTTATGGATATTCAGAGTAAAATTTGTCAATATCCCGAATTACAGTCCTTTAGGCTGGTGATATGAATCTCCAGCAGGGGAAGATCCTACTGAAGAGAAGCCGGACTTTTGACAGACCGGCTAGGGCTCTTCATCCTTTCGGACAGGGCGTTAATTTACGGACTTAGGTTTTATCAAATTACGAGAAATGAGCAATTCAGCAATTTGAACTGCGTTCAATGCTGCTCCTTTTCTTAAATTATCGGCGACAACCCAGAAAGCTAAACCATTTTCAACGGTGATATCTTCACGAATACGGCTAATAAAGGTGTCATCTTCTCCGGTACATTCATAAGGTGTGGTATAGCCACCATCTTCGTGTTTATCGATAAGCTGACAACCGGGAGCATCGCGGAGAAGCGCTTGTGCTTCAGATACGCTTAGTGGTTTTTCAAATTCAACATGGACAGCTTCGGCATGACCGATAAAGACAGGGACCCGAACAGCAGTGGCTGTTAATTTAATCTTCGGATCGAGAATTTTCTTCGTCTCAGCAGTCATTTTCCATTCTTCTTTTGTATAACCATCTTCCATGAAAACATCGATATGAGGAATGACATTAAAGGCAATGCGTTTAGTGAATTTTTTTGATGTAATTGGGTCAGCAACAAAAACAGCACGTGATTGTTCGAAAAGTTCGTCCATTCCTTCTTTACCAGCTCCAGAAACCGACTGATATGTAGAGACAACAACACGTTTAATGATTGCAGCATCATGGAGAGGTTTTAAAGCTAAGACCAGTTGAATTGTTGAACAATTAGGATTTGCTATAATATTACGCTTAGAAAAGGCATTTATAGCTTCGGCATTGACTTCAGGGACGATCAACGGAACATTGGAATCATAGCGCCACGTGGAGGAATTATCGATGACGACACAGCCAGCGGCAGCGATTTTAGGAGCATATTCTTTGGAAATGCTTCCTCCCGCGGACATCAGACAAAAATCTGTGTCAGAAAAATCGTAAGTATCCAGTGCTTTTACTTTTAAAGTTTTATCTCCATAAGAAACTTCTTGTCCTAATGAGCGTCGTGATGCTAGAGGGACAATTTCATGCGCAGGAAAACCACGTTCCTCTAAAATTGTAAGCATTTCACGACCAACATTTCCGGTTGCGCCGACAATTGCAACTTTAAAACTCATTTTCTATATACTCCTCATGTCTCTCCACGTTTATTCCCAGTGCTATACTCAGGAGAGAGTGAGTTGGTCAAGGAACATCATTAAATTATATTTTTGATTTTCAACAACTCAATTTTGTACACATCAATCACCATCAGCAGCACAATAAGTTGTTTTATTTCAAATGATACGTCTTTTTAATCTTTCAGAATTGAAAAATTGAATATTGTACGCTAAACTGTTATCTCTTTTAGAGAGCACTTTAATTAAGTGAATTCCATATCTTCTGTCAATTGTTTACCTTCACACTTTTGAATTTTTTAAGGATGCTATTACGTATTGCGTTGGGGGAATCTTTTAGTACTTTATCTGTCTTTTAATACCTTATCTGTTAAGTGTTGAAGTATTTGATCTTCTCCCTATGCCCTTAAAAGCGAAGCTTCCTATTCAGTCTGTAAACAGCCAGATTCTAGCGGTACTTTTAGCGGCTTCTCATTTTTCACTTGAAACTTAAGGCTCAACAAGCAAGCCTAAAAATATTAAAAAAAACATTTGGCACCTAAAAAACATTTGAATGTTTTAAGGAGGTATGCATGCTTCATATTCTCATACCTTAAATGATAGAATTTATGGCACAACAGGATAAACTTAAGTATCCATTATATAAATAAATTCTTATGAAAGTTATACATATAGTTTTTTTGTGTCTGTTTTTTACTTTAATCCTGTTATGCTATAAAATATCTTCATTTGAAGTATGGTGGTATAAGATCTTTAAGCTTTCTTGATATATTTAAGTATTTTTTTAGTGCGTGGGAATATTCTTAGGCTTGTTTGGCGGGCTTTTTGTTTCAAGTGGATTATATGAGTGGAAAGCCGTTGAACACCTCCATGTTTAATGTTTAAAAAAAGAGTAAGTTAGCATCATCATATATTTTTCCAGCACTCAATGTGGCTACAGTTCTTGGTATGTGAGACGATTCAATTAAGAGATATGCCTTTTTTGTACATTTTTACTCACACGTTTACTCACACGCCAACTTTGCTTGTAGTGTGCAAATAAGTGATTTTGATTGATTCAATATAGAACAAGTTTGAAATGAAAGAATTTTATGATATTCGAGACACTTATTCAATATACATAACGTTAGATATATCATTATGAATCAAAGCGCTATTACTCAGTTAAACTCGTTAGAATTCGGACTATTTACAGATCAGATTAGATTTAAGAATTTTCGTTCTCATGAGGTGTGGGGAGACAGTCAAAATTCTATTCAATGTTATTAGGGACGTTGATTGTCCTTTCAGTGAATTTATGAAAATAAGGGGCCATTTTTTTCACCAGAAATCAACTGCAAAATAGCCCTTTGTTTTTTGCGGGTCATCATTCTGAAACTTTTCAAAAGTAAATATTCTGCTTTGCTTTCTACTCTGTCATCACAATGATAGAGGGGATCTTCTTTTTTTGTGTTATCAGCATAAAAGAAGGAAACGGGAACATCTAATATATGGGCAATTTCTTGTAAACGTCTTGCACTTACGCGATTTAAACCTTTCTCATACTTTTGAATTTGTTGAAATGTTACGCCCAAATGACTCCCTAATTGTTTTTGAGAAAAACCCATGACGTTTCTTCTAAAGCGAATTTTTTTGCCTAAAGAAATGTCGTAAAAATGTAAATTTTTGGCTCGCACTTTGCTCCCCCTCCGGTTGCGAGCGCCCTCGCATTAGTATTCCGGGGTCTGGAAGTGCTGACTCAAAACAGCCTCTTGCTTTTAGTGCTGAGAGCACTTGGACATAACAAGAGCCCCCGGAAATTCCGGGATATCCGCAAAAAGCGGTTTTATTTCTAGTTTGAGTTTTTCGGGCTTCCAGACCCTATTTGATCGTCGCGTATACGACCAAAAACACAAGTCTCATTCATAGGGTAATTTCTTTAAATCGTCAACCAGAGTGACAGCAGTTGGTTTGGTTGTTTTTTGCAAAGTTTACATGCAACTGTTGCAATGCATCCCTTTATTTTGATGAAATTTAGGACAATTTCTTGGTGATCATTATGGGATATATTTAAAATTGTAACTATATGACTTTATCCATTTATTTTGTATAAAAACGGAAGTTTCTTTTCGCATTCAGAAGCAAAAGACTTTTTAGAGTAAGTATAACATTGGGAGTTGGTAAAGAGGGAAGTTGGTAAAGAGAATGCTGGTGCTGGCGTGTGGTGGATTAGCGTTTAAAATACCAATATTAAAAAGATTGCATGAGCAAAAGAGAGCTTTTCATAGAGCAGTGATTAATAACAGCTTTCTCCAGAAAAAAATGAACGAAGATTTTTTATTTTTTATACGCTACTTTTTCATTGTTTTGCAAAGGGCGTGCTTCTGAGGCAAGCATAATAGGAACGCCATAACGAATAGGATAGGCAAGTTTGGCTTTGAGAGAAATGAGCTCTTGTGTTTTTCGGTTGTAAGAGAGTGTGCCTCTCGTTATTGGACAAACGAGCAATTCGAGCATTTTGGAGTCTGTGGTCATTTTTTTCATGTTTTGACGTTTATTAGTTTAAACGGTAATCTGTACCTGTTTGTTTCATGAGTGAGCGTTCTGTTAATGCAAGAAGAGTTTGGGCACGGCTTTCAATATCTGGAGCTTCAAGGAGAGCTTGTTTTTCTGCTGGTGTAAAGGGGATAAGAGCTGAAAAAGCATTAACCAATATAGGTGTAGGGGCTTCTATGATACTGCTCCAATTATATTCCATTTCATGTATGGTTAGATATTTTTCTACAACGTCGAGTAAGCTCTCTCGGTTAATGCTTTCTTCAACATCAAATTCTTGCAAGTCTTTTATGTTTGATTGGATGAGAGCTGTTCGATAGGATTTTGTGTTTGTCAATTCTTGTTCTAAGGTGAAGCGGCAAACACCTTGTAAGATTATGAACAGTTGTCCATTTCCTGTTTCACTGTAGTTTGTAATGCGCCCTATACAGCCTGTTTTATAAAGTTGTGTAGAGAAGCGGTCTGTGTTCGATGAAAGTGGTTGAATAATGCCCAATAGACGATCAGTTACCATAACGTTTTCAATCATTTCAAGTGATTCTGGTTCAAAAATGTTGAGTGATAAAAAACCGCCGGGTAGTAAGAGTGCACCTTCTAAAGGAAAAAGGGCAATTTGCTTTGGAAGATCATTTTCGCAATTGTAAGAGATATTACCAGCTTTCATGAGTATTTTGTCACCTTTGTTCGGTAGTTTTAGTCTGTAAATAGTCGCAATTTATGACACTATTGAGAAAGCAGAAAACCTACTTCTTGTACATTAAAATCATACTTATAAAATACTTGAAGTCCTTATTCTAAAAAAAGAATATGAAACCCTATCTTTAAGGTTGAACTGCGCGAGAAAGAATATTGCTTTGCGATCTTTTTAGTGTGTGACGTTTTGCATGATTTTCAAGAGGTATTTTTGTTTACAGCTTTTGATTTTGTCTTAAATTTCCTAAAATGTGTTCCTTGCAATTTTTGTAAGGTTAAAAAGGACACTATTATAAATCTTTTGAAGCAGCTTACGCAAGTTTTAAAATGAGAACATTTTCATCACTTTACTAATGACAGTGTGATAAAGATAGGTTATAGGTTAGGGCATGCTGGAAAGAGCGTTATCGTTTCTTTCATTCTTTTGCGGGAGAGTGCAGATTGCGAATTTTCGCATTGCCGCCGAAGGGGAAATAGCCCATAATCTCTCAGGCTTTAAGGACCGTAAAAGGAAGAAGGCAGATCTGGAAAGTCGGGAGAGCCCGCGCCGAAGGTGTAAGCGAAAAATTTTTTCGCGAGTCTCTCAGGTTGATGACAGAGGGGTGCAGAGACGTCCATATTCTGTGGGCGTTAGCGCAGCTTTGGAGTTATTATGGGCACAGCACAAGAAACATCTTTTTTAAAAACACTTCCTTTATATGATATGCATGAAAAAGCAGGAGCAAAATTTGGTGCTTTTGCGGGGTGGAACATGCCTTTAACGTATCCTCTTGGCGTTTTGAAAGAGCATCTTCATACGCGTGCACATGCGGGATTGTTTGATATTTCTCATATGAAATTGATTGCTGTTGAAGGGGCACAAGCCGTGGAGTTTTTGTCCTATGCTTTTCCCATTGATGCAGCAGCTTTAAAGATTGGGCACTCACGGTATAATTACTTGCTTAATGAGCAGGCTGGTATTCTTGATGATCTTATCATTACCCGTTTGGAAGAGAGCCGTTTTATGTTGGTCGCCAATGCTGGGAATGCACAGGCTGATTTTGTAGAATTGGAAAAGCGTGCGGTTGATTTTGAATGTCAACTGATTGCTCTTGAAAGGGTATTGCTTGCTCTTCAAGGTCCTGAAGCGGCTGCTGTTCTTGCTGATGCCGATTTGCCAGGGAATGAATTGCTCTTTATGCAAGGATTCGAACCACAACAGGATTGGTTTATAACGCGTTCTGGATATACGGGAGAGGATGGTTTTGAAATTGCTTTGCCTATAGGGCATGCGCATATGTTGGCTGAAAAATTGCTGAGTGATTCTCGTGTTGAGTGGATTGGACTTGCAGCACGCGATAGCTTGCGGTTAGAAGCAGGGTTGTGTTTGCATGGAAATGACATTACCCCTGATACGACACCTATTGATGCGGCTCTAACATGGGCTGTTCCTAAAAGTGTTCGAGAAAAAGCACAATTTTATGGTGCGAAGGCTTTTCTTGAAGCGCTGCAAAAAGGACCTGCTCGTTGTCGTGTTGGATTAAAACCCCAAACGCGCCAACCTATTCGTGCTGGTGCGGTGCTTCTTGATGATCAAGGTAATGAGATTGGAGTTGTAACATCAGGTGGTTTTGGTCCTTCTTTTGATGGTCCTGTCGCGATGGGTTATGTTTCTGTTGATTGTAAAGTTGAAGGGACACAAGTCTTTACAGAACTGCGAGGCAAAAAGATTGTATTATCAGTTCATTCACTTCCCTTTGTTGAACAACGTTATTTTAAAGGATGATTTTTTATGTCTAAAACTTATTTTACACAAGACCATGAATGGCTTAGCGTTGAAGGAAAAGTGGTGACTGTTGGGGTTACGCATTATGCGCAAGAGCAATTAGGAGATTTGGTTTTTGTTGATTTACCACAAAGTGGGACAAAACTTTCCAAAGGAGAGGCAGCTGCTGTTGTGGAATCGGTGAAAGCCGCTTCAGATGTTTATGCTCCTCTTGATGGTGAAGTGGTCGAAATAAATGAAGCATTGGCTGATCATCCTGAATTGGTAAATCAGAAAGCCGAAACAGAAGGCTGGTTATGGAAAATGACATTGCAGGATGAGACACAACTGGAAGGGCTGTTGGATAAAGATGCTTATAAGGCTTTGATTGGATGAGTATCATGATCGAGCGTTCTTTTTCTTCTCGACATATTGGGCTGCGTCCTGATGAAACACAAAAAATGCTTGATGTTTTAGAGCTTGATTGTGTTGATACACTCATTTCTCAAGCTGTTCCACATTCTATCCATTTGGGACGTTCACTTAATTTACCAAAGGCTGCTAGTGAAGGACAAGCCTTGGAAGAACTCTCCAAGATGATGGAGCGTAACCATGTGCACAAAAATTTTATTGGGCAAGGATATCATGGAACTTATGTGCCTCCGGTTATTTTACGAAATCTGTTTGAAAATCCTGCTTGGTATACTGCTTATACGCCTTATCAAGCAGAAATTAGCCAAGGTCGTTTAGAGCTTTTGTTTTATTTTCAGACATTGGTTAGTGAACTAACAGGTTTGCCTGTTTCTGCTGCTTCCCTTCTTGATGAAGCAACTGCTTTAGCTGAAGCCAATGCCCTTGCTGTTCGCTTTTTCCGTGAGAAAAAGACGAAGATTTCTCTTCAGAGTCTTTTACATCCTCAGACTTTGAGTGTTGCGCAAACGCGTGCTGAAACACAAGGGATTCAGATTAGCCAAAATGGCGAAATTGATCCTGATACAGCGGCAATTGTTTTGTCTTGGCCAGATACAAAAGGCTCTTTTCATGATTACAGTGAGATCATAAAAGAGGCAAAGGAAAAGGGAGCTTTAGTTATCGTTGTAGCTGATCCTTTAGCGCTTACTCTTCAGGAGCCACCTGCTCAATGGGGGGCAGATATCGTTGTTGGCACTATGCAGCGTTATGGCGTTCCGATGGGATTTGGTGGTCCACATGCTGGTTACCTTGCTGTGAGTGATGCGTTAACGCGTCTTATTCCAGGGCGTATTGTTGGTCAATCCGTGGATACCAAAGGACGCGTTGGTTTTCGTTTAGCTTTGCAAACACGTGAACAACATATTCGGCGCGATAAAGCGACGTCAAATATTTGTACAGCGCAGGCTTTGTTGGCTAATATGGCAACCGCTTATGCTGTTTGGCATGGGCCGAAAGGTTTACAAGAAATTGCGCAGCGAATTCATCATTTAACATGTCGTTTTGTTGCTGGTTTAGAAGCAGCAGGGATTCATGTTGAAGGGAAAAGCTTTTTTGATTGTGTGAGTATTTCTGTTAAGGGAAAAGCGAAAGAGATCGCACATCAAGCCAAAATGAATGGACGCCTTATTCGTGTTCTCGATGATGACACCATTGCAATCAATTTTGATGAATTATCAACAGAAGAAGATGCTGGTGCTTTAGCGCAGCTTTTGGGGGCACAACTCGTTGATAAGGTTTCTCCACGACTCTTTGGAAAAAAACGGGATGCTGCTTTTCTTTCTCAGCCTTTTTTTCATGCTGTTCATTCAGAGACAGATATGATGCGCTTTTTGCGTCGTTTAGCGGATAAGGATTTGGCGCTGGATCGCGCTATGATTCCTCTTGGCTCTTGTACAATGAAGCTTAATGCGGCGGCTGAATTGATGCCTGTAAGTTGGGCTAGTATGGCCAATATACACCCCTTTGTTTCACAAGAGGATGCAGCGGGTTATTTAGAGATGATTAATCAGTTAAATGCATGGTTGTGTGAAATTACAGGATTTGCGCAAGTTTCTTTTCAGCCAAATTCTGGTGCTCAAGGTGAATATGCGGGGCTTTTGGCTATCCGACGATATTACCAATCACGGGGAGAACATCAACGTACAGTTTGTCTTATTCCTGCATCTGCGCATGGTACCAATCCAGCTTCGGCACATATGGCAGGTATGGAAGTCGTTGTGGTAAAATGTTTAAGCGATGGTGATGTTGATGTAGACGATCTCAAAATGAAAGCGCAATTGCATAAGGATAAATTGGCTGCTCTCATGATTACTTATCCTTCAACACATGGTGTTTATGAGGAAAGCATTAAGGAAATTTGTTCTATTATTCATGAAAATGGCGGACAAGTTTATTTCGATGGTGCTAATCTCAATGCGCTTGTGGGGCTTGCTCGTCCTGCAGATATTGGCGCTGATGTTTGTCATATGAATCTTCATAAAACATTTGCCATTCCCCACGGAGGTGGTGGTCCTGGTATGGGACCAATTGGAGTTGCAGCGCATCTCAAACCATTCTTACCAGGGCATGAACAGGATGGGACAACACATGCGGTTTCGGCAGCTCCTTATGGAAGTGCGTCTATTCTTGCGATTACATGGATGTATATTCGAATGATGGGGGCTGATGGCTTAAAATATGCAACACAAATAGCCATTTTAAATGCCAATTATATTGCTGCACGTCTTTCACCCGCTTATTCCATTCTTTATCGGGGCAAGCATGGACGTGTTGCTCATGAATGTATTGTGGATACACGTGTGTTGAAAGAGCAGTATGGGGTGAGTGTTGATGATATTGCAAAACGTCTCATTGATTATGGATTCCATGCGCCCACGATGTCGTTCCCTGTTCCGGGAACTTTGATGATTGAGCCAACGGAATCAGAACCAAAAGCAGAAATTGATCGTTTCTGTGATGCTTTACTCTCTATTGCTGAAGAAGCGAAGAAAGTTGGTCGTGGGGTTTGGCCAAAAGACAATAATCCGTTGGTTAATGCCCCTCATACAGTGGCAGATGCTTTAGATGATGCTTGGGAACGACCCTATTCGCGACAAGAAGCTGCTTTTCCCAACAGTTCTCTTGATCCAGCCAGTAAATATTGGCCTCCTGTATCGCGTATTGATAATGTTGCGGGAGACAGAATGCTCATTTGTTCGTGTCCACCATTGGGAAATACCTATTAAATAACAAATATATATTTAATTTGTTTATTTGCATGAACGAAAAAAGCCCACACATTTTGTGTGGGTTTTGTACTTGTTGATCATGTTACTATGGAATTATTTGTCTATTTTCTAGAATTTTGCATTGTTTTTTATAACATGAGCAAAATCGAAAAAGTCGACAAAAAGCTGTGTTTTGTCGGCAATAGGCATGCTCTCCTTTACATTCTACCGTATGACATGGTTTTTGACTAGTCGGCATCGGTTTAGCCAGCTAATTCATGTAAACGAGAGTGAAAACCTATGAGGATAGGGGCACGTCTGTTGCATGTGTTGTGACATACTACTTCTCACTAAGGTGACGACGACGGGTTGTAGAAAGAATAAAATCAAATTTAATGTTTTTGATGATAAAGACACGCGAAACTCTGTTGTTGCATCTTTTCGAGTCAAGAATTGTCTAAATATTTCTCTTTAATCTGCTTTTTGTAAATATGACGAAAAAATATGTAAGAACACCTGTCAGAATGAGCAAACGCAAAGCCAAATGTATTATGTTTTTTTTACAAGGGGTCTTATAAAAGCCGGCACATCTTTCCACTTCATTGCAAGTCAGTTTGTGACTTTACGGCGTTGTTTTCCTAAGAGCTCGTGTGCTTTAGCTGTTGCCTGTAAATCAACATCCAAACTTAATGCAGCGACATGTTTTAAGTCAGAGATTGAGACAAAAAAGAGCTTTATGAGTAGTTCAAGCTTTTGTATGCCAGATGATGGCGAGGGGATTGCGTATTTCTGTTGACGTAATCTTTGAAACTGGAAGACAATCTAATTTCATAGAAATATAAAGCCGTAAAGGTGAAACTCAATCCTCAGTTTGTCATCTCCTTTTAATTCAGCTTTACGGCTTTCAGAAGCATCTAAAGCAATGTTTTTTTATAATGGGGATTACACATTGTCCCATGCTTTTATTTATTTGTTCTTTAATGGGGACCCCCTCATGTAAAACAGAACACTCCAAAAAGAATATACTTTGGTTGTTAATTCACGTGTTTGTTTTAAAGAGACATTTCGCTCCCAATTCCATTTCGCGACGGCGCTCGTGAATGGTACAACGATAAATCTATTGAGAGCCCCCCAATCTTTACGCTCTATGAAGGAGGAAGTTGGCACTATCATACACTTTTTCAGCCGCTTAATGTTATAGCCCTTGGCACTTGAGATGGTTCATAAGAGGTATTCTTTTCTTAAATCATTTTTATCTACACATAGTCCAGTTTGTGGTATGCAAGCGAATGATTTTGATTGCTTCAATATGAACAAAGCTGAAAATAAGAGAAACTTACAAGATTGGATGTTTTGTTTGATATCTAGAGAATTAATATTTTGGTTTAATTGGGCATTTCATTTTAAAAACTTTGCAGTAGATTCTTTTTTGTCAATTTATGGGGGAAAGGCTAAGCTTTTGTATTTTTGGTGAAAGCTACTTCCATAAAACAGTTCATCAACTTGTCTGTTTTGAGATTTCTGTGAATGTGCGGTGTCTATGATCATTCTATGTGATTGATTGTTGTAAAATCTTTCATAAAAAAACCTCAATTTTCTAAAATGATGATTTTTATCAATTTATTTCTTTAAAGAGTTTTTATGTGTAAATGTATTTATAGCGGGAGCCAAGAGATGTTAGAATTTCATTGGGAAGGGTATCGGCATCTATAGATACTTTTTCAACTGTTTGATGGGGACCAATGAGTTCTACCCAGTCACCAGTTTGAGGTTTTTGTTCAAGATCGGTCGTATCTACAATAATGGAATCCATAGAAACCCGCCCAACCATGGGAAGTTTGTGCCCGTTGAAATAAACAGTTCCTTTATTCGAAAGAGTACGGAGCCAGCCGTCTGCGTAGCCTATAGAAATGGTTGCAAGAGTGCTTGGTCTGTTGGTTATAAAGCTTTCTCCATAACCAATAGGTGTACCTATATCAACAACGCGGTTTTGAATGACTTGGGCTTCAAGTTTTAAAACAGGTTTCAGAGGTGATGGGTGTTTCCCCCGCGGATCAACTCCGTAAAGTGCAATGCCGGGGCGAACAAGATCAAAATAAAAATCTGATCCTAGAAAGATACCTCCAGAATTGGCAAAGGAAACTTTGCAAGCAGGCAATTGCGCAAGGATGTTTTTTAAAGTAGCCAATTGGGCATAATTGGATGGGTGGGTATCATCTTCTCCGTTAGAAAGATGACTGAGAATATATTTTATTTCTGCTTTTTCGAAAATTGTAGGGTGTTTGATGAGTTTTTGTAATTCTTTTTGATCCAGTCCTAATCGGTTCATATGGGTATCGATTTGAACAATTGCTGGAAATTTTTTATCTTTTTTTTGACAAATTTTTTGCCAATTTTCAATGGCATTCCAAGAGTTTAGAACAGGAACAATACCAGATTGTGCGACAAACTCTTCTGCTAAGTGTGGAAGTCCATTTAGAAGGACAATCGTGACATGTGATGGTAAGATGCTTTTTAATTGGAGGGCTTCTATGATTTGGGCAACAAAAAAAGTGCGACAACCAGCTTGATAAAGGGCAGGAGCAATTTTGTGAGCTCCTAATCCATAGGCATTTGCCTTTACAACTGCTGAACATTGTGTTGGAGCTACACGTTTGGCTAAAGTGATATAATTGGAAACAATGGCACTGACATTGATGGTTGCTACAGCTACATAGAGTGATGTATTGATTTCATCATTAACGGATTTTTTCATTTTAAGAGCTTATCTGTGTTCGTAAAATACGGAGTTTTTTGGTTATTTCATTGAGGTTCTTTACGATATAGGGAAAGACACTATTTTCTATGGTTAAAATCATAAGGAGCTTATACTGAATTATGCACCATTAAAGTCGTTTTTTTATGTAAAATGGTACTCTGGATATAAGAGATATTTTAGTTTTATTTGTGTTGTTAGCAACACGGTATCTTCTAATAATTTGTAAAACATAGACTTTTGTTTTTTACTTATTTTCCTTAGTTGAGGCATATAAAAAAATAAAACATAGTTTATTGTATTGTATCATTTTGAAGAGTGCAAGATTAGGCTGTTGTTGCTGGTGCGATTGTTTTGATTAAACATTGCATTGGCTGTTTATTCAGAGAAGGTAAAATATTAAATTAACCACTCTAAATCAATGCATTATAAGTTTTCTATCATGGGGGGAAGATCATTTATCTGTGCAATTTTGGATGTCGTCTCATGCACTTAAAGTTATTTTTGTTAAATGGAAAACAGTGTGGTAAACACTTTCTGATATATTAAAAACTGTTGATTTAGAAAACCCGTTGATTTGAATATTGTCGCTTATAGAGCGCGTTAGATTCTTTTATTTATGGATATTTATGGAAAGCGCAGTGTAAAAAGGTCAGTAACGAAAACAATAGATGTAATGCCGGAAATCTTGTTGAAGATTCGTGCGGTTATCGTTCAATCAACAAAAATTTTATCTCTCTTATTTGAAGGTTTTAGGTCATAAGTTTTGTTAAGCGAGAGAGTGTTATAGCGTTACAATGGAAATATGCATTATGTGTTAAAGGGGAAAAGAGTACCGTGATTGTTTAATACTCAATGTTTTTGTTTTTCTTTGAATGGGATTTGTATTCGTATTTTCCTCATTCGTTTAATAAAGTGTTAATCTTGAGATTTTTGTTTTAAGAAAATTGTTGGCAGATGGTTATGCAAGTACTATATCACGTCAAGGATTCGAAATTTAACGTTCAATAAAGATATGGGGAAGAGTATGAATACGTCTGCTACTAATGTTCCGTCAAACATCAGCAGCGTTGCAAATTTTCCGATTCCTGAGAATGTGTTCGCCCTTACTGTCCAAGAGGTTTGCCACTATACAGATCGGTTATTTAAATTCCGTTTGAATCGTCCGGATAGTTTTCGTTTTCGTTCGGGTGAGTTTGTTATGATCGGTTTGCCAAATGCAGAAAAGCCGATTTATCGCGCTTATTCGATTGCAAGTCCCTTTTGGGATGAACAGCTTGAGTTTTTTTCGATAAAAGTTCCAGGGGGACCTTTAACCGAGCATCTCCAAAAAATTAAAATTGGTGATACAGTTCTCATGCGTAAAAAATCTACAGGAACACTGGTCCTTGATGCTCTTATTCCTGGAAAACGTCTTTATCTTCTTTCAACTGGGACGGGGGTTGCTCCTTTTGCAAGCCTTATTCGTGATCCTGAAACTTATGAAAAATTTTCAGAAGTTGTCCTTATTCAAACAACGCGTGAGCAGAGTGAGTTAGTTTATGCAAAAGATCTTGTTTCCTCTTTGCAACAAGATCCACTCATTGGAGAGTATGCACAACAGTTGAGATTCTATCCTATGACTACTCGTGAACCTTCTGAGCATATGGGCCGTATTACGACTGTTATGGAAAGTGGGGACTTTTTTGAAACAACTGGCCTTCCTAAAATTCATCCTGATGAAGATCGGGTGATGATTTGTGGTTCCATGGCAATGTTAAAAGATTGCGCAAGGATGTGTGAAAGTTTTGGTCTTGTTGAAGGGGCCAATAATGCTCCTGCTACTTATGTTGTAGAGCGCGCTTTTGTGGAGTAATGAGTGGAAAAGTTGAGGCTTTTTTGAAACAACCGGCCTAATCTTCTTTCAAACCGGTACGGTTTTTTTTCCTTTTGCAAGCTTTATTCGTGATCTTGGCACTTATGAAAAATTTTCAGAAGTTGTCCTTATTTAAATAACGCGTGAGCAGAATGAGTTAAGTTATGCAAAAGATCTTTTTTCCTCTTTGCAACAAGATCCACTCATTGGAGCATATGCACAACAGTTGAAATCTTATTTTATGACCACGCGCGAGCTTTCTGAGTATATGGAGCGTATTACGACTGTTATGGAGAGTGGATGCTTTTTTGAAACAAGCTGCTTTGAAACAATAGCACTCTCCTAAATTCATCCTGATGAAGATCGGGTGATGATTTGTGGTTTTATGACAATGTTAAAGATTGCGCAAGGATGTGTGAAAGCTTTGGTCTTGTTGAAGGGGCTGATGTTCTTGCATTTTACATTATATTGTAGAAAGAGCTTTTTTCGAGGGAGAGGGAAGTTGCGATGCAGTATATGCTAATGCAGTAATCGAATCCCAATCACTTATTGCAATGAGTTGTTGAGGCGCTATCCAAGAACCGCCAACGCAGAAGACGTTAGGCAGTTGGAGCCATTGTGTTGCACTTTTTTGTGTAATACCGCCTGTTGGGCAAAACCGGACATCAGAGAAGGGAGATGCTAAAGCTTTGATGAAGGAAATACCTCCAGCGGCTTCAGCTGGGAAAAATTTGAGATATGAATAGCCTTTGTTTAATGCTTGCATGAGTTCACTTGGGGTCATTGCAGCGGGAAGAAGGGGAATTTCACTATTTTTTGCACAATTGATTAATTCATTTGATAATCCGGGGCTTACAATAAACTTGGCTCCCGCTTGTTCGGCTTTTTCGTAATGTGTTGTGTTGAGAATTGTTCCGGCTCCAACAATTGCTTCAGGGACTTCTTGTGTAATTTTCTGAATTGCTTTGAGGGCATTTGGTGTTCGCAAGGTGATCTCAATTGTTTTTAATCCGCCTTTGACAAGAGCGCGTGTTAAGGGTACAGCACTTTGTAGATTGTCAATGAGCAAAACAGGTATAACAGTTTGTCCTTGGAGATATAGTAAAAGCTTTTCTCTTTTTTGGCACATGATATTTTTTCTTCTTGGAGATGATATTATTTGTATCGTTTGATTAAGCACAATATGTTAAAGAGTACATGAATAAATCTTGAAATTGAATGAAACGCGCGTTATGGCAAAACACATGGAAAAGAATTTTAAAGTTGCTGCACTTTATTGCTTTGCAGATTTGAAGCATTATCATCAATTGCAAAAACCTTTGCAGGATTTATGTCAAGCAAAGGATATCAAAGGCACTTTGCTTTTAGCACAAGAGGGAATTAATGGAACGGTTGCTGGTTCTTGTGCTGCGATTGAGGCATTGGTGGATTTTATTACCGCTGAGCCAGCGTTTCAAACGCCGGAGATTAAATATTCATGGGCATCAAAAATGCCTTTTCATCGCATGAAAGTGCGGTTGAAAAAAGAGATTGTGACAATGGGGGTTGAAGGTGTTGATCCGCTAAAAGTTGTTGGTACTTATGTGGATCCTGAAGATTGGAATGCTCTTATTCAAGATGAAGAGACAATTTTGATCGATACGCGTAATGATTATGAATATGCGATTGGGAGTTTTCAAGGAGCGATTGATCCGCAGATTAAAACATTTCGCGAATTTCCTGAATGGGTGCGTCAACATGAAGCTGATTTAAAGAAGAAAAAGAAAATTGCTATGTTTTGTACAGGCGGTATTCGGTGTGAAAAATCAACAGCTTATGTACGTGAACTTGGTTATGAGCAGGTGTACCATTTAAAAGGAGGTATTCTAAAATATTTAGAAAAAATTCCAAAAGAGGAAAGTTTATGGTGGGGTGAGTGTTTTGTTTTTGATGAGCGTGTTTCTGTTCAACATGGTCTTGAAGAATGTGGACGCGAATTATGTCGCGCGTGTCGTTCCCCTCTTAATGCTGAAAGCAAATTATCGCCTCATTATGAGGAAGGTGTTTCCTGTGATGCTTGTTATAACACGCGTAGTGAAGCCGATAGAGAGCGCTTTCGTGAGCGCCATAGGCAGTTTCAATTGTTGAAGTTGCGTGCAATTGATTCTCATCAAGGGACATAAGGATAGCACAGTGTAGGGCTGTAAATTTTAGCGTTTTTCTCTTAAATTTAAGAGAAAAGAGTTTTTTGATATTGGTAGAAAAATATTTTATAAGACCGGATATTATTCGGTCTTTTTGTCTATGTTAGATTATTTGATTTATAAATAATCATTATAGATCGTTTGCTCTCCTTACATTTCATAGGATTGAGTTTTTAAATACTTTTCATTTTAAAATAGAAACTCTCTTCACCAACAGCGCAGGGGAGGGAGATTTATAGCTTAAGAGAAAAGCGTATGAATAAGATGTGATTAATAAGAGGAGATGAAAAAGCAGATGCTAGGTGGGAAAAATAAAATGATAATAGGAGTTTATGATTCCAAAATTTAATATAATACATTAATTTATAATGATAAATTATTTTTATTTGAATAAAAGAGTTAAATATTGTGAACTTTATTGCTTTCAAATTAGATGAGAACAAATCACGTAAAACTCATTCACCTGTACGTTACAAATGGGAGAAACGTGTGGACAAAAATCATTTTAGATAAGGTGTTATGAAACATTTCAATGTAGGAGTTTCTGTAATATTGGGAGTTGGCAGATAGAATGGGGGCACTGGCTTGTACTTTCATAAGTGTAAAGAGGGTGCGATGTAGTTAATTTATACTACACAAGCTATATTATACGAGGAATTTTCATGATATTTTGCTTAAGCGATGCTGTGAAATGAATGTGGAAACAGGGATGTTTTTTAGGATGTCAATAAGAAAGATAATGGTATTTGTTGGAGGAAGGACATCGTTATCTTTAAAGATGATAGTGTGTTAGTCGTTACTATCCCCAGTTTTCAGTTGTTTTTTATTTGTGATGCGCAAAAGAATGATCTTAACGAATTCATTGTAAGAGGGGTGAAATAAGAGAATTTTATGATGAGATTTTTGTTTAAAGGCAAAATAATAAATTATCATTATAAATTAATGTGTTGAGTAATTTATTTTGCGTTATTTTCTGCTGCGGATATTAGGAGATAGAATAGGGTAAAGAAACGAGGGGCTTTAAAAGCAAGACAGTGATTTATGTTGCACGGATGATGTAAAGGGTCTGATCTCATGAAAGCGGATGGATAGCTTTGTCTGGTGGAAGAGAGTGTTGTTTTTTCGCATCATTTTATCTTTAAGAATTAAAAAATGTTTAAAATTAAAAAAATGATTGAAATGAGCAAGAATTCGTTTTATAGGATGCATTGCCCAAAGTCGCACGTGCCTGTGGGTGTCCGCTGGTTCTCAAATGGTGAGATTAACCGGTACGGTACCTGGAACTAACCGCTCCAGTCATTCTTACAGCCAATTGCAAGAATGAGGACATCTTGAAGCAACGACGGTGCGGGCCTTTCTGGTGTCTTCCAGTTTTAAATACTGGGATAACTATAGAGGCACACCTCATTGCCTTCAGTGCGGAAGTGGTTTTCTCAACTCCAATCAAAAAGGCAGATAAAATAGAATAACGCGGCTTCGCGCTGTTCTTTCGCTGCATACAATGCTAATTTCTGGTTTTTTGTAATCAGAATGGGGATAGTTGTTGTGTGTTTTTTGTCCTTTAGCTTTTGGCAGCTTTGGCTGTCCAAGCATAGAGTGGGGGAGCTTTCCCTCAAGGAGAATTGCAGATGGCAACGCAACGTATTCGCGATTTTCTTGCAACACATCGTTCTGAAGGTCCATGCTTAATTGTTGACCTTGATGTTGTTCGTGACAACTATTTAAATTTTGAAAAAGCTCTGCCGCAGTCGCGTATTTTTTACGCAATAAAGGCAAATCCAGCACCTGAAATCTTGCGTTTGCTTGCTTCTTTAGGATCTTCTTTTGATGCGGCTTCTGTTGCAGAAATTGAAATGGCTTTAAAAGCAGGAGCAACGTCAAAGCGTATTTCTTTTGGGAATACGATTAAAAAAGAACGTGATATTGCACGAGCATATGCATTGGGTGTTTCACTTTATGCAGTTGATTGTGTTGAAGAAGTGGAAAAAATTGCGCGTGTTGCTCCAGGAGCACGTGTTTTTTGCCGTGTTCTTACCGATGGAAAAGGTGCAGAGTGGCCATTGTCACGCAAATTCGGTTGCGTCCCTGCTATGGCGGTTGATGTTCTAAGACGGGCACACCAATTGGGTTTGCAAGCCTATGGTGTTTCTTTTCATGTTGGGTCTCAGCAGGTTGATCTGAGTGCGTGGGATCGTGCTTTATCGGATGCTGCTACAGTTTTTAAGCGTTTGGAACAAGAAGGCATTTCGCTGAGGTTGGTGAATATGGGGGGCGGTTTTCCAACGCGTTATTTGAAAGATGTCCCTACAGAACAAGCTTATGGTACAGCAGTTTTTGATTCATTGAAAAAGCATTTTGGTAATCGTATTCCTGAGACGATTATTGAGCCTGGGCGTGCGATGGTTGGCAATGCTGGTGTTATTCGTACAGAAGTGGTTCTGATATCTAAAAAAGCTGATAATGATAATGTACGATGGGTTTATCTTGATATTGGAAAATTTAATGGTCTTGCTGAGACTATGGATGAAGCCATTCGTTATCCTATTGAGACACCTCATGATGATAAGGTTATGGAGCCTTGTATTTTGGCTGGACCAACATGCGATTCGGCAGATGTTCTCTATGAAAAAACACCTTATCCGCTTCCTCTATCCCTAACGATAGGAGATGAAATATTGATTCATGGGACGGGTGCTTACACAACAACTTACGCATCGGTTGCTTTTAATGGTTTTGAGCCTTTGCGATCATATGTGATCTGAGGTTTCCTTTTAACTATAGGTTTTTTAGATTTTTTGCTATGCTCGTCATGGCGCTATAAGAGGGCGGTCATTGAGATGAACATGATGAATTTTCAAACAAAAGATGGGGCATGTTTTACACTTTTATTGGAGCAAGAAGCAGATAAGCCTTATCGAGAAATTTTGCTTGATTCAACGATGGGGTATGGACGTAAACGTAAATCATCAGAGGCTTTACGTCGTGGTCGGTTAGCTGCTCAAGGACTTTCTTTTGTGGTTAAAAATGCGCTTGGAGAGCTTGTGGGAAGTGTCCGTCTTTGGCATGTTTCTTTTTCTAAAGGAAAAAATAAAACACAACATGCTTTACTTTTGGGTCCCTTGGCTGTTGCATCTGAATGTGCTGGTCTGGGAATAGGATCAGTTTTGGTGTTACACGCAATTGAAACAGCAAAAAAATTGGGATATGGCGCCATTTTGCTGGTGGGGGATTTTGAATTTTATCAACGTTTTGGCTTTTCAAATAGTTTAACAGAAAATTTGGCAATGCCTGGTCCTTATGAAAAGCATCGCTTTCAAGCGTTGGAACTGATACCACATTATCTTTCTGGGTGTTATGGTACTTTAGTTCCTAGTGGAGAACGAGAAGTTTCGAATCGTTTTCAGCATCATAAAGTGGCTTGAAGATAGTGTTTAAATTTGTTTTTCAACAGCTGGCGTTGAGAAGAGCATACTATTCTGACTAGTGCCAAAGTATTTAGCGGTACAAAGTTTTGGGGAGTTGTATTGCGATTTTATTATATGGCTTTTTCTTTATGTGGCTGGTTTCTTATTTTTGATAATTTCAGTTAAGTGAGTAGGAATATATTTAAAGCTCATTTTTTTTGGAATAGCGTCCTGTTTTATAATATTAAGGAACCGGATTTTTGAGTGGTCTTGTATTCTTTTAAAGCCGGTATCATCATGCAGTTTTCCAATTTTCAATATCGTTGGTAGATCGTGCATCGAAACGGTTGGATATTTTACTTTTTTCGTAAGCAGTTTTTATCTCTTTGCTTTTTATGTGCAAGGGAATAGTTTTGATTGATTCAATAGAGAGACATTTTGAGAAATTTTATACAATTTTAGTGCTTGTTCAAAGAGTATAAAAAATAAAATTATATGTTCAAAAGCAACTTTTTTGAAAAAAATATATCATTATTTTTTTTGCTATAAAGGTAGATTGTTTTGCAATTGGCATGAGAGTATCAAATACAAAATGATTTTCTCATGTAAAATTTTGTATCCAGAATCAAAAAAATGTTCTCCTATATATTATAAGGGAAATAGGTGAGTGAATAAAAATCACAAGAATCATCAATCTTTTATGAATATTCTTGTGAGAATCAAAAGAGTGAAGGGCAAAGAATCTTACAGAATAGTTTTTATGAGGATAGTAGCGTAAAAGGGGGGGTAGATAGATGAGAGATTTAATGACAGGCGCAAATATTGTTTTAATGTTTTTTGCCCTACGGTGGTAAATCAAAAATCTTATAGAAATAGCTGCTTTATCTTTATGGTGTGGAGCACTTTAGATAAGCTCTTTGTTTATTATCATCTAAAACAATTCTTGTATGCGAGAAGTTATTTTTAAGTGCGTAAAGAGCCCGCATTGAAAAGAATTTTTATCAGAAGAATCATTTAGAATCATATGTTGATTTATACTGTCTCTTGAGAAGAGATAAAGTGCATAGGAAGCGAGGAAGGTGATAAAGAAAAAAAATATTTCTCAATTTTAATTAAGCTTAGTGACTTGGTGGTGCATCCATGAGAGGTGGTATTTTTTTAAGAAAAATGGTCATAAATGTCAAAATAATAAAGATAATGGTCATAATAAAGAAAATATCACTAAAAGCCATAATCGTTGCTTGTATGCGTACCATACCAAACAATTGAGAAAGAGCAAGAGTATACGAATCAAAGGTTTCTGTTTTGAAAAATAAAGTAAGCTTTGAAAGCATTTCAGTTGCTTGTCTGTTTGCGTAATTAAGCGTTTCGGCTATTCGTTCATAATGGAAGTCTGTGCGTTTTGTCATGAGAGTGCTGATAATCGCAAGCCCTACAGCACCACCTAGATTCCGTGTGAGATTAAAGAGTCCAGAAGCATTTTGCATTCGTTCTGGCGGGAGTGTTCCCAAGGCAATGTTATTAACAGGAACCATACATAACATCACAGAAGCACCACGGAAAACTTGCGGCCAAAAGAGTTGCCAAAAATCCCAGTTATCTGTGATAGAGCTCGCCATCCAAGTGCCTATTGCAAAACCCAAAAGTCCTATTGCCATCATTAAACGTGCATCCATTCGGGCTGAAAGAAATCCAGCAAGCGGAGCAGTTAATAACATGGCGAATCCTGAAAGAAACAATGTTTCTCCAATCATGAGGGCATCATAATGGCGGATTTGGCTTAAATAGACAGGATAAAGATATGTGAGTCCATAAAGACCTATTCCCAGTGCAAAGGAAAAAATGGATGCAGCAGAAAAATTAAAATTAGAAAAAGTAGAGAGATCTACAATGGGTTCTTTTGCTGTAAAAGTACGCCAGAAGAATAAGGCTGCAGCAAGAATCATAATAATGAACAAATCCCGAATCAGCCTATCACTCAGCCAATCATGACGTGCTCCTTCTTCTAGAACATACTCTAAAGTTCCCAAGAAAGTAGCCATAGAAATGAGGCCTAACCAATCAAATTTCTTCATTAAAGAGGGATCAGCTTTATCAAAATCAATTAATTTCCAAGCGAGAATTGAGATGATAATCCCAAAGGGTACATTGATGAGAAAGAGCCAATGCCATGATGAGAGATGACAAATATAGCCTCCCACGGTTGGACCAATGGTGGGGGCTAATGTTGCGACCAGTCCGACGATAGGGGTAACAATGGGACGTTTGGAAGGAGGAAAAAGGACATAGGAGGCAACAAAAACACTAGGGATAATTCCACCACCAATAAAACCTTGTAGTGCGCGATACAAAATCATCTCTCCAATAGATGTTGCCGTTGCACAAAGAACAGAAGTAATCGTAAAACCGATAGCTGATAAGGTAAAGAAAACACGTGTTGAAAGCAATCGTCCTAAAAATCCAGAAAGCGGCAACATGATGACTTCAGCAATGAGATAGGAAGTTTGAACCCATGAAATTTCTTCAGAGCTTGCTGCAAGCCCCGCTTGAATTTCAGCTAAAGAAGAGGAAACGATTTGGATATCTAAGATTGCCATAAACATGCCAAAAGACATAGCAATAAAAACTATAATTTTGTGCATTCCTATGCGTTCTTGAGATTGTATGGGCTCTGGTATGGAAGATGTCATAGTAAGATCTTCTACTTTTTTGTTATAAGAGACTTTTATTTTGTGGACTTGTACGTGTATCAACTTTCACTGAAACACTCATTCCTGCTCGGATATGTCCGGTTTTTAAGACTTCTTCTGGAATAGAAATACGTACGGGAATGCGCTGGACAATCTTTGTAAAGTTACCAGTAGCATTTTGTGGAGGCAAAAGAGAAAAAACAGCGCCTGTTGCGGGCGAAATAGAAAGCACGTTTCCTGTAAAAAACTCCTTTTTGAATGCATCAATAGCAATATAAGCCTTTTGTCCTGCGTGAATATTTTGCAACTGTGTTTCTTTATAGTTGGCTTCAATATAAAGTGCATGTATGGGGACTAACGCCGCAAGACGTTGGCCATTTACAACAAAATCTCCCGTTTTTGCTGTTAAATTTCCTATAACGCCATCAAATGGCGCTCGTATAACGGTCGAATCAAGATCACGTTGTGCTTTTTCACGCGTGAGTTCTAAACTCTTTGTTTGGCTTTCTATTTCACTTCGTTGCGCTTCTAGCACTCGGATATTCGCACGTGCTGCAGCCATTTGTGCGTCCGCTCTGTTAACATTCGCAACGGCTTGTTCATAAGCTGATTTGGCATCATCAACCTCGGATTGAGGAGCATAACGATTTTTTTTCAGTTCTGTTACACGTTTTAAGGTGAGTTGTGCATTGGTTGCTATGGCTGAAGCGGCTGCTTTTTGTGCTTTTGCATCATCTAAAGCACTATGAGCGGCTGTGATTTGTGCATCAATGCGTAGAAGTGTTTTTTTCTGTGTGTTAAGATGTGCGTCTGTTTGATCCAAGGCTATTTGATAATCACCGTTGTCTAGGTAAAATAAAACATCGTTCTTTTTTACAACTTGGTTGGCTTTAATGGCAATTTTTTCAATATATCCATTTAATTTAGTCGCAATAGCTGCTATATCTCCTTGCACGTAGGCATCGTCAGTGGAGAGTATATAACGCCATTGCGTTATATACTTATAGCTAAACCAAAGCAGAGAAAGTGCAAAGACAATAAGAAGAGCTTTGATTACTTTCTTTTGTTGCGTTTTATTGAAGTTTTTGGTTGAAAAAATTGTCTCAGTTACGGACATGATTTTATACTTTCAATATTTATGTTCCACTGAGTATAATAAACCCATCACTATAGACTAGGGTGATATACATGCAAGGACGATAAGAGCTTTTCAAGCAATAAGATGATTTTTGAAACATAATGCTAAAAATATGAACTTGCAAGTTCAAGGTCTTATTTTGTTACGCATTTTTTACAAAGTCCTCGTACTTCTAGGGTGCTTTTGTGGGCTTGGAAGTCAACAGCTTGAACCATCTGTTTTAAACTCGATACAATCGTTTGATTTTGTATTTCATTGACTTTACCACAGTTTTCGCAAATTATAAACGTTGTAAGTTCATGTTGACAGTTTTCAGGGTGTAAACAGACCATAAAGGCATTTACACTTTCAAGACGATGAATACACTTTAACTGTACGAGTTTTTCTAACGCACGATAAACTTGGAGAGGTGCACGAAAACCTTCTTCGCGTAAGTGATTGAGAATCGCATAAGCACTTAAAGGCCCTTTTGCGTTTTTTAAAGTGTTTAAAACCAATGTTTGGTTACGCGTCAGTTTAGATGACATTGACATCTTCCTTTTGCTCTTATGGCAAAGCATAAAGCGTGTAAGAGGTTTATGCAATGGTGATTATAGAATATGTACTCTATCTTTAGGCTTTTACATGACATCATTGTGATATGTAAGAAAAGTTGCAATCGTTGTGAGGGGAGGGGTATTATAATCTGAAAGCCGCTTTTATCTAGCAAGGAACTTTTTATACGCTTTTTATTTTAGTGTAATGTATTGAAATACAACCAGTTGTTTATGTTATTTTATTTTAAAAAAAGTAAAAAATGATATTGACTCTTTATTTGAAAGAGTACTATATACAGCGGGTAACGAGAGCGGTTTCTGCT
>NZ_JBHIMO010000100.1:0-780 GCF_042194195.1 Bartonella sp. MR30HLJHH
CGAGATCTCTAATGTTTCTGCAGATGGTGATGTGGGAAAGACGAGCTTCAATGATGTTGGTAGTGCGTTTGCGGGTCTTGATACGAGTGTCAAGAATGTGAACACTCATCTGTCTAATGAGGTCAAAAAGTTTGATGAAAAACTAAGTAATATTACTCAAGCGGTTAATGGTGATGCTTTATTATGGAGCGACGCTGCACATGCCTTTGTAGCGACGCATGGAGAGAAAGATAGCAAAAGCAATAGCAAGCTTACATCTCTTTTAGATGGCGTCATTAAGGATGGTTCCACGGATGCTGTAACGGGTAATCAGCTTCATGGGTTAGGTGATAAAGTTGCGAAATCTTTGGGTGGAGGAGCTAAGTATGAGGATGGCAAATGGAGCAAACCTACGTTCACGGTTAAAACAGTAAAATCTGATGGAACTGAGAGTGAGGAGAGCTATACAGATGTGGCTTCAGCGTTTGCCGGTGTAGGAACTTCTTTCACGGATTTACATAAAGAGATTACCAATGAGATTACCACTGCTCAGGCTGACGCCTTGTTGTGGGATAAGTCTAAAGGTGCGTTTGTAACGACGCATGGGGACAGTGAAGATAACAGCAAGATAACGTCTCTTGCAGCAGGAGCTATTACGAAAGATTCCACAGATGCCATTAATGGCTCACAGCTTCATTCACTAGGCAATAACGTTGCGACATATTTTGGCGGTGGGGCTGGATATAAAGATGGTACTTTTACAGGTCCTACTTATAAATTATCACACATTGCCACAGATGG
>NZ_JBHIMO010000101.1:0-731 GCF_042194195.1 Bartonella sp. MR30HLJHH
TAGCAAAAAAGCCGCGTCCTTTAAGACACGGCTTTTATTATCAAAACAGCTAGCGATCTAAATAAACGATTAAAGTAACCAATCGAAATATAAAAGAACATCTCTTTATTGCACAAAACGTATCAAAAAGCAAGCTGTTAAGTAAAATAAAAATGGGATTCACACTGTAGATTCAGTGATTTATAATTATCATTTATCAAATCAATTTAAATCATAATGAATAAAATGAGCGCTGTTAAATTACCTTATTTTCAAACAGAAGAACAATCTTCTTTTCGTCAATTGCCCCATAATATTGAAGCAGAGAAAGCTTTGCTGGGTGCTATCATTATCAATAATAATGCTCTTGATAGCGTTTCTGATTTTTTAAAAGCAGAGCACTTTTTTGAACCGTTGCATCAAAGGCTTTTTGATATCATTTCAAAAATTATCCAAAATGGAAAAGTTGCAGATCCCATTACTATTAAGCCCTTTGTTGAAAATGATGAGAAAATTGGTGACATCACTGTATATAATTACGTGGTGCGTTTAGCTACAGAGGCAGTCACAATCATTAATACTAAAGATTATGGGAGCGTCATTTATGATCTGTTTATCCGACGCTCTTTAATTAACCTTGGCACTCAAGTTGTGAATAGAGCTTATGATGCTTCTGTAGAACTTACAACATCACAACAAATTGAAACTGTTGAAAATCAATTATTTGAGCTAGCAGAAAAAGGGAAATATGG
>NZ_JBHIMO010000102.1:0-699 GCF_042194195.1 Bartonella sp. MR30HLJHH
CTCGCTTTCAAACCAACGGCATTCAACAAGCGTGACCATCCGACGACCGTTTTCAACATCAATGCTCCCTTCATCACTGTAATAATCAAGATCATTATGGTGAACACCTTCATGAGAGCTACCATCCCTTGCCCAATCTGCACTCAGCTCTGTCCAATGAGATTTGGGAAACATCTGCTTAGCTACTTCTAACGGCTTGCGGTCTACATACCACAAACGTTGCGCATCGGTTAAATTCGGTTGCACCGCTGCACTATCCCAAACCATCTTTAACGGGTCTAAACGGGTAATTACCGGTTCACCATCGAGGCTGTTCTCATAATCAAGCCGTGTATCAGTCCACCCCATGCCACAGATAACCGCATCTTGGAAAGCATCACTATCAGCGTATTCGGCATGCGCCATGTCCCGAAACCATTCTGCCGCACCGGTAAGCAATTCACTAGGCAATGCCTTCCCTACTTGACGTGGAATAAACTGCACTTCGCGCTTGTTATTACGCTCTGACCCCACAACGGCATTGACCAATGGGGCAATACGATTAAAGGTCATAACGGGGCGGCGTTGCTTTTTTAACGCCGATAAATCTTCTTCATTCCATTGATCACCATTGTAAAAACCAAAATCCTCCCGCGCATGTTCACGCCATTTGTTCACATGCTCCACATCTTCTTTGTACCAGCTCACAAGCTTACGAAA
>NZ_JBHIMO010000103.1:0-205 GCF_042194195.1 Bartonella sp. MR30HLJHH
CACAATCCAACCTTTACGCCTTCATTGGCACCCTCTTCTCCCCAACCGCCCCACAACCCTCACGGCTCTTGATTAACCACACATCCTAGACTTTACAGTTCCACGTTTTTACGATTTTGCAAATTCACAGAAAAAAGAAACCTTCTGATAAACAGCCCCAGCATACTACAAGCCTATTACAAGCCTATTACAAGCCATCAGCCCT
>NZ_JBHIMO010000103.1:305-652 GCF_042194195.1 Bartonella sp. MR30HLJHH
TTTCACCAAACTCCCCTCCATTCCAATGACGCATTTCACAATCCAACCTTTACGCCTTCATTGGCACCCTCTTCTCCTCAACCGCCCCACAACCCTCACGGCTCTTGATTAACCACACATCCTTGTTTTTACAGTTCCACGTTTTTACGATTTTGCAAATTCACAGAAAACAGGAAATCTTCTGATAAACAGCCCCAGCATACTACAAGCCTATTACAAGCCTATTAATTGGCATCAGCCCTTTTCACCAAACTCCCCTCCATTCCAATGACGCATTTCACAATCCAACCTTTACGCCTTCATTGGCACCCTCTTCTCCCCAACCGCCCCACAACCCTCACGGCTCT
>NZ_JBHIMO010000104.1:0-636 GCF_042194195.1 Bartonella sp. MR30HLJHH
CGCTAAGGTCTGTGGGCATGTTTATGGTTATGCCGTAATTAGTGATAATGCTACTATTTCTAATGGTGCCAAGGTTTATGACAATGCCCGTGTCTATGAAAGTGCCTATGTTTGTGGCTATATTTTTGGCAATGCTCGTGTATATGGCAAGTCACGGATTTATGTCTGGGCGCGCGTTTATGATAATGCCCATGTTTTTTGTAATGCTTGGATTAAGGATTATTCAAGTATCTATGGTCATGCCAAGGTTTCTGGCTCGGCTCGTGTTGGTTGCTTTGTAAGAATTTATGATAATGCCAAGGTCTATGGCAAATCAAATATTGATCATCATGTGCAAATTTATGGCAATGCTGTTGTCAATAGCCGTGCAAAAATTCGTAATAATATCTGTGATGATAATCAGTCACTAAAAGACGCTGCTTAAATAACGCGTGGGCACGGCGGGGGCGCCCTCCTTTAACATCTCATTTAAAAATTTAAATCTCTGTATAAAGGAATTGTGCTCATGCAAAAGAAGTTTGCACTCACAAATGAAACGCGTGTATTTGGTAAACATGTTCTCTACCGTATTAAAGCATTAAAAGATTTTGCTGATATCAAAGCAGGTACCTTAGGCGGCTTTATTGAAAAGGAAGA
>NZ_JBHIMO010000105.1:0-603 GCF_042194195.1 Bartonella sp. MR30HLJHH
CGAACATCAGGTTGTGCAATGGCTTCACGAAAAGAAGCCCTTAACCCCTCATAAGAAGTCAATCCCGATAAAGCCCCAAGCCATGCACCACGGCGCACAAGCGTGCCATGAACTGGTAGGATAGCAACATTGTTTTGTACTACATAAGTTTCAGGGGGTCTTAAAGCTTCCGTATCCCCTTGCGCAAAAGCCTTAGGGGGAAACTTTTCTCCCTCAAAAAGACGCGGCGCAAGAGCATTCAAAATGATATTAAGCTTTGTCGATGCAAGCATATGAGGAACACCAAAAAGCCGTGATGCCAAAAACGGCATGTCGAGATTATTCACCATTTGTATGTGCCTCACTGCCTTGGTTACTTTCATAAGTTTCAGAAGGTTCTGAATCTGCGGGATCAATTACTTGATTGCTACCAGAGGGCGCTGCCATATCCGTGTCAAAAGATAAGCCGCGTGCACGAGCGTCTGTGTGCTCTTCTTGCATTTCGGCATGAATGCTGTCGATATCAAAGCCGCGCTCGGCAAGTGCCATGCGTCGTGTTTTCAAGCCTGCACGGATTTCTTCTTTTTCCGCTGAGATATCCTTGTTTGGATCAATCATTTCAAG
>NZ_JBHIMO010000106.1:0-595 GCF_042194195.1 Bartonella sp. MR30HLJHH
ATTTAATGGAACTTACAAACATGCTTAATAAAGTGATTTTAATTGGTCATTTAGGTGCCAATCCAGAAAGCAAAACAATGTCATCTGGCATCGAGGTGGTCAATTTTCGAATGGCAACGTCTGAGAGCTATACAGACAAGGCAACCAATAAGAAAGTAGACAAAACCGAATGGCATTCCATTGTGGTGTTTAATCCACATTTGGCAAAAATAGCGCTTCAGTATCTCAACAAAGGTAGCAAAGTTTATATCGAGGGGCGACTACAAACCCGTAAATGGCAAGATAAAAACGGTGTTGATCGCTATGTAACAGAAGTCATATTGCCTCAGTACAAAGGCGAGTTAAAGCTTTTAGATGGCAAAAATGATGATAATCAAGAGCCGTCATCAGCTTATGACAGAAGCATTTACAGACCTCTTGATACACCCCATACCGTTATGAATGACAGTGTTCCTTTTTAATAGAGGGTATTTAAATGTCTGATAAGCCGCCGCTCCATACCTTTAGTGCAATCTGTAAATCTAAGCCAGTTTATAACTATACTATTACAGATCAGGAGATAAAATCATTACAACATAATAATAAGATTGAGACA
>NZ_JBHIMO010000107.1:0-590 GCF_042194195.1 Bartonella sp. MR30HLJHH
TAGAAGCACTTGCCCCGATTATAGGGTCTTGTTCAGGTTTTGGCGGCTTGTTAGCAGGCAATGGACCGGTGCAATGGGCATTAGCAGGCATAATGGTTTTAGCGGCTGTAACGGGCATAGTGATTGTCGCCAAGCGTTTTCGGGAGCAACGCTTATGATTTTTTGGCTAAAGAAATATTCTCTTATGTTTACAGCGGCTTTAGCCGTTTTTTTTATGGCTTTAGCCAAGGCGTTTCACCTTGGCAAGCAAAGCGAACGGCAAAAGCAAACAGAGAATGCTTTAAAGACAGCAACAACGCGGCTTGAGGTAGAAAATGAAGTTAATCAAAAAAGTGATGCTGGTGTGCGCTCTGAACTTTCTCGTTGGGTGCGCGGCAAATAGGTCTGTTTCTTGTGGTGGCTGGTTGCCCATTTATTTGGATAACAAGGATGTTGCGGTCATCAGTTCCAACCTTGCAAGAGATATTTTGAAGCATAACAAGCAGGGAGCCCATTTATGTGGTTGGAAAGATGGTCAAGAAACGAAGCAGCAAAGATAAAGGTCTTACAGAAAAAGAACAACAGCTTCTTCACGAGATGATAGAGACCTA
>NZ_JBHIMO010000108.1:0-583 GCF_042194195.1 Bartonella sp. MR30HLJHH
GATTATATCCAACTCATGACAAGCGGTTCAAAGCGTTCATTAGAAAATCGCGTTCAAGAAATTACAGCCATTACCACCGGATTAAAAGCACTTGCAAAAGAACTCAATATTCCCATCATTGCTCTGTCACAACTTTCGCGTCAAGTTGAAAACCGAACCGATAAACGTCCCCAATTATCCGATTTACGTGAATCTGGTTCAATCGAGCAAGATGCCGACATTGTTTTGTTCGTCTATCGCGAAGAATACTATCTCAAAAATGAAGAACCCAAAGAAGGCACTGCTGAGTATAGCAAATGGCAAGATGCAATGGAGCAAGCCAAGGGTAAAGCCGAGGTTATTATAGCAAAACAACGCCATGGTCCGACAGGAATCGTTCCCCTTGCCTTTCAATCCGATTTTACACGCTTTAGTGATTTAGAACATAATGTAACACTTTAAATAATTGTTATTAGCTAACTGAAAACATTGTAAAAACACATAAAACATGTTATGATCTTTACATTATTTAATGGAACTTACAAACATGCTTAATAAAGTGATTTTAATTGGTCATTTAGGTGCCAATCCAGAAAGCAAAACA
>NZ_JBHIMO010000109.1:0-580 GCF_042194195.1 Bartonella sp. MR30HLJHH
AAAGCTTTAATGCGATAAAGGTTTATAATATTTCGAGTAAGAGCATGTTTGATTTTTTTGATTTCACTGGTTAATTCATATTTTTTGCACATAGAAGACCCTCACAATCTAATGTGATAAACATTTGCTAAAATTTGGAATGGGAAAATTTGAAAGAGAGGCGCCCCCGCCGCGCCCGCCGCTGCTTTATTAATTAGACCCAGACAATCTCTAATTCACCATAAGGAGAGAGACGTTCAGTATAGGTTTTTATTTTAGTAGATCCGCCGACATTTTCACGAATAACAGCAATGCCATGAATATGAGCATTTTCAAAAACATGCACGTTATTTGCTATACGAGCGTTTTCATAAACCCTAGCATTGTCATAAACCCACGCATGACCATAGATATGACCACAAGTGACAGCCTTGCCAAAAACTCTTGCATGTTCATAAACGTGACCATTTTTAAACACAAGAGCATCATCATACACCCAGCAATTGCCATCATGAGAGAGGTTCTCTTCCTTTTCAATAAAGCCGCCTAAGGTACCTGCTTTGATATCAGCAAAATCTTTTAATGCTTTAATACGGTAGAG
>NZ_JBHIMO010000011.1:0-35780 GCF_042194195.1 Bartonella sp. MR30HLJHH
GTGATGTCTCGTTATACGAAATGGATTGTACTCATTATACTCTTATTAGCGCTTGATTTTTCACGTATTATGGATGCATTAGTAAGTATTTTTACATAAAAACCAAATATCCGACTCTAAACATACTCTGAGACGCGCGAAATTTTTTAGAAAGTGGATTATTAAATTTGCTCATCTTGTGAAGACGATAGATAATGTCTTTGCATATTTAAAATAGTGGTTCCCAAAGAGTTGAAATATCATTTTAAAAGGTAGTGAATATAGAGTAGATAAGTTAGTGCCTTCTCCAGTACATAAAATTTATAACGCACCGCATTCTTGTTTTGTTTTCTTAGAATTTTTTTTCATGATATGACATCGGATGCTAGGAAGATATGACATCGGATGCTAGGAAGAGGCTACATTTCGTTATTTTTTATCTGGATTTGTGCCAGAAAGTTTTAACTCAGCGTAAATTTTTGATTTGATATAGAGAGATCTTAGAATAAACATGTGGAGAAAATAAAAGAAAAAATTTTATTTAAACGGCAAAAAATATTATTGGCCTACTTCAAGAGTTTGGAGGGTGTCTTTCAAGTACAGATTTTCAAAAGTATTTATTTTTATTCACACAACGTGAAAAAGTGCACAGTTACGATTTTGTACCCTACAAATTTGGTTGTTTTTCTTTTCAATCTTATGCTGACAAACGCCGTCTTATGGAAATGGGAATCCTTGCTAACGATCATAATTATTGGCAATTGGTATCAGAAAATAGTGATTACAGTAACAATATTGCACCTTCTATACAAAATGAATTTTTTTCATTTATTGAAGAGTTTAGCACGATAAGAGGCAATGAACTTGTTCGGTATGTATACAAAAATTATCCCTATTTTACGATTAATAGTCAAATAGCAGATGAAGTTATGGATGAAAAAGACTTAGAAAAAATTGACGAATTTCGATTAAAAGATGAAACCTTTTGTTTTTATACTATCGGTTATAAAGGTGCCTCTTTTGATAACTATCTTAACCGACTTATCAAAAATAATATCAAACTTTTATGCGATGTTCGCAAAAATCCTATAAGCCGAAAATACGGATTTTCCCAAACACAACTGTCCAATAACTTAGCTAAGCTTGGTATTAAGTATGTGCATATACCAGAACTGAGCATTGTGTCTGAAAAGCATCAGAATTTGGATACACAAAAAGATTATGAATGCCTTTTTGAAGATTATCAAAATACAATTCTCAAGAACAATAGCAATGCAATCAGAAAATTATATCAGCTTTTTTAGACAACAAGCGTATTGCAATTACTTGTTTTGAAGCTAATATATACACGTGTCATCGAGGGAAAGTCGCATTAGCTCTCACTCAATTGCCAGATTAGAACTATGAAATAAAGCACATCTAAAGAATAAATATGGCAGTAATAAAAAAGCAACGGGTGTTGATTACGGTGAAAACTTATCCAACGCCTTCTACGAGGTATATAGAGCTAGTGTGTACTGCTGGCGTTAGGGAAGATGGTCCTTGGATTAGAATTTATCCAGCACCATTCCGATTTCTAAAAACACAATACAAAAAATATCAATAGATAGAGCTTTCTCTTGAAAAAAATCCTAAAGATCATAGGCTAGAGAGTTATAGACCATGCAACATTGAAGATATTAAGCTTTGCGGGTCCCATTTCATCTAAATGGAATTGGAAAGAGCCTAAGTGCTTAATACTAGCTAAGAATACGGTATACACTAATTTACATACTGTAATTGTAGGAGCAAAATCTAATGAATTTTCATTAGCTATTTTTAAGCCAGCACGAATTAAAAAGTTTTCTTTTAAACCGATTAATCCAATACGGAATCCTAAAAGGGAGGAAGTTGTTTATGAATTAATCCGGCAGGGATCATTCTTTGATAAAACGAACAATTTTATACGAACAAAAAAATTGCCTTACAAATTTTCATATGAATTTACAGATGATAAAAATGTTAATAGCACGCTAATGATAGCAGATTGGGAGATAGGTCAACTTTACTGGAACTGCAGGAAAAGAGTCAAATCCGACAAGGAAGCTATTCAGCTAGTTCAGCAAAAATACTATAACGATATTGCCAATACAAAAGATGTTTATTTTTTTAGGAACAACGTCTAAAGGTCATAAAATAGCGAGAAATCCACATATTATCATCGGAGTATTTTATCCGCAACACACATCGCAGCTACAATTAGATCTTTAAGTTTACTTGAAAGAATCTGGAGTAGTAAGAATATTAATCGCGGAATACTCTTTACACCTCATGGAGGCGATAGATAATGTCTTTGGCATTTAAAATAGTGGTTCTCAAAGAATTCAAAAAATTATTAGAGAACGTTGGAGGAAACAGATGAGCTTTGTAAAAGTACGTTGGAAAATCCTATCCCAGAACTTTTGTTAATGTTCCCGAAGCTTAACAAAAGACTACAAAGAATAAATACGTTATACATGGGTAAAAATTGGATGGTGATCCCGACAGGATTCGAACCTGTGACCCACGGCTTAGAAGGCCGTTGCTCTATCCAGCTGAGCTACGGGACCCAACTGATTATTTTCTCAATTCAAAATAGCATCTTTAATTCAATGTGTCCAAGAGTGCTGCCGATCACTGCGAAAATTATCAGAATAAGAAATAGCACGTCGAATCGACGTATGTTTCTTTTCTACACGGTAAGAGATAGCATTCTTACGCGCAAAAGCAATCGCTTCTTCCTTCCTATTAAACCTGATCCTTACTTGATTATTCATATCAGACGTTGCCGTGTACCCCATAAGAGGTTCAAGCATTTTTGCTTTCACCGGCTCATACTCTAGAATCCAAAAACCTGTATTCCCCTTACCTGACTGCATAGCTGTCTTAGCAGGACTATAAATACGTGCGATCATGCCTTTTTCCTTCAGATTACACAACGCTTGAATGATAGTTTTCCACCACACGTACCCAATTGGGTCATTCTCACACACTTAATCAAATATGGTCGGAGCGATAGGATTCGAACCTACGACCCCCTGATCCCAAATCAGGTGCGCTACCAGGCTGCGCTACGCTCCGCCATTTACAATTACTTGATGCACATTTCCTAAAATTTTCACAACAGAAGTGCAAGAGAAAAACACACTTTTTTTTAATTTTGTTGCATTTCTTTACAAAAAAACACATTTTTAAATTTTTTCCCCTACTCAATAACAGATTTATTAACAAATAATAGAAAATAACCTCCGTAAAAAAATCCAATCTATATTAAATAAAATAATGAATTTCTCTATAAGAGATTTCATAGTTTTTATCCTGCTTTAAGCAAGCTCTCACTGTATCAAAACGCATTCTACAGATACAATTTTAGAAAAAAACGACTTAAATATCATAGAAAAACTTTCCTAAAGAGACCATAAGCCAAAAAAATCAGCTGTATTAAGCTTTTTTCCCTCTTTTTCTATCTTCCAAAGGATTCTTTTATTAAAAATCCTAGAATCTTCTACAATCCAAATCCATAAACAACAAACATTTTTTCAAAGCACAAAAGTTTCATTATAAATAAAATAAAGCGCTTTTTTTAGAAAAATTTTCAAATGCGAAAATGGAAAGAATTCAAAATCGTACAATAAAATCTCAAAGCTATTTAAAATAAATACATGCCAAAAGTAAAAAATACTATTTTTCACTCTTAACAGATATCCAAAAAGGAGCAAATTTAAATGACTTGTCTTTCCACATATTGAAACGATAATAGAAGGACAGAATAAGTAAGCCATGATAAGGAGTATTTACGGACTTCTTCTATTCAAAACTTCAGCAATAACAGCACGTGTTATTTTTCTTTTTCTTTGTAATGCCAACTGATCAACAGAATCAATAACACGCTTCAATGAAAATAAAGAACGTTCACAACGACTTACAAGATAATAAACCGTATCTGGATGTACAATAAGTTGCCTATCGGAAAAAAGCTTAAATGCAACAGCTGTTAACAATGCATCATCAGGCTGATTAATTTCAACGAACATCACCGAATTAAGACGACTTTTTAGATCATTTAACTTTAAATTCCAAGCGGAAGGAAGTGTCCGTGCCGTCATCAATAAAGTAGCTTGTCGTGCATCAAGATTTGCTTGCTTAATACTGTTAATTAAATGAAAAAGTTCTGTCTCATTAATTTCACCTGCATCAATATCCTCTATTAAAAATGATCTGCCTAAAGAAGCCATAGTAACAGCCTGATCGATTTCATTGTGCTGAATCCTGAAAGCATCTGCTTTTTGGAGCCATATATCAGAAAAGTGCGTTTTTCCAGATCCTTCTTTTCCAGCCAAAACTGCAATAGGTAAGCTCCAATTGGGCCAATGATCAATAAGCTGAAAAGCCATACGATTGCTTTCCGTTACCACTAAATCCTCAAATTGAAAAATCGGATCATAAGGAAAGTTTAAAGATAATTGCGTTTCACGCCCATTCATTTTAGCGGCTCCGAATTTCCCCTTCGCGAGTACATCTGAGAACTAAGATAAGTATGAAGAGCAAAACGAACTAAAACGCCAACAGCCGCTGCCGCAGGAACAGCAACAAGCATACCAGTAAAACCAAAGAGTGAAGAAAAAGCAAAAAGCGAAAACATCAACCATACGGGATGTAATCCCACTGATGAACCTACAAGCTTGGGTTGAAGAATATAACCTTCAATAAATTGACCAATTAAAAAAAGTGCCATCACAACGATGATTCCCCCCCAATTATTGGGATAAAACTGGACCCATGCAATACCAACAGAAAGAACCAAACCACTCATTGTGCCGATATAAGGAACAAAGCTAATAAGACCAATAAACATACCAATCAAAAGACCAAAATTGAGTCCTGCAATCGTTAAACCAATAGCATAATAGCCTCCCAATATGAGACAAACTGTTCCTTGCCCACGAACAAAGCCTGCAATAGCTCTATCCATTTCATGAAAAATACTCCGAACGGTTTCAAGATGATCACGCGGTATTAACGAATCGATTGTTGTGACCATACGTGGCCAATCTAATAACATATAAAATGCCACCACAGGTGCCACAACAAATAGGCTAACGATATTAACGATAGATTTTCCTGATTTTAAAAGTGAGTTCAAAAGAGAGGTAATAAAATCCGAACCTTCTCCCAAAAATCCTTTAATATTATTCCGTAATTCATTTGGATCACTTCCAAAATAGCGCCTTATCCAATCAAAATCATGCTCAACAAAAAAGGTTTGAATACGATTAATATAAACAGGTAAACCATCACTCATAAATTGCTGTATTTGCCAACTAATAACAGGAATCAAAATAACTAAAGCAGCAACAAAAGTAATAACAATAAATAAGGTAATGAGGACAGTCCCAAACACACGACGAATACCAAATTTTTCAAGTAATTGAACAATGGGATTGAGAAAATAAGCCAGCACAATCCCTGCCACAAAAGGAAGCAAAATCGATCCAAAAACAAACATAAAAAAAATGAAAAAAATCAACGTACCAAGCCAAAAAAAGATTTGCCTTTTCATATTATTCGGCAACGGTAATTGAGTATACGCTGGCACATAAGTCTTATAACGATCACGAGATGTATTCTCACTCACTTTCTTTCTCATAAGCTGCCAAGAAGACTGATCGTGATTATCTGATATCTTGCTCATAAAATATCCTAAAAAATTCTTCACAAAAAATTATAAACATCTTCAAAATAAGGTACAAGCAAAGTTGCTTATTTTCTTATCAATATCTCTTGCAGAGAGAACTCTATCATGGCATTGCATAATATCAAAACCCGATTTTCCATTAAAGGAAGGCTCCAATGAGCAATCAAGATCTTACAAATAATAAATCCAAAGTTGGTCTTACCTACGCAAAAGCCGGTGTAAACATCGATATGGGTAATGCCATGGTAGAAAAAATTAAACCCTTTATACGCGCGACAAAACGAGCCGGAGCAGATGCAGAAATTGGCGGTTTTGGTGGTCTTTTTGATTTAAAAGCAGCTGGCTTTACAGATCCTATCCTAGTAGCAGCCAATGATGGTGTGGGAACAAAATTAAAAATTGCCATTGAAGTAGGTCACCATAACACTGTAGGTATTGATCTTGTAGCTATGTGTGTCAATGATTTACTCGTACAAGGGGCTGAACCTCTCTTTTTTCTGGATTATTTTGCAACTGGAAAGCTTGACCCTGAACAAGGTGCTACGATTATTTCTGGTATTGCAGAAGGATGTAAACAAGCCGGTGCTGCTCTTATTGGAGGAGAAACTGCAGAAATGCCAGGAATGTATGCAGAGGGAGATTATGATCTAGCCGGTTTTGCTGTAGGAGCATGCGAACGCAGCAAGCTACTCCCTTCAAAAGATTTAACAGAAGGGGATATTATATTAGGTCTAAGCGCCTCTGGGATTCATTCCAATGGCTTTTCGCTTGTTCGACGAATCATCCAGCAACATGATCTCAAATGGAATGACCCTGCCCCTTTTGCCTCCGAAAACAGCCTTGGTATAGCACTTCTTACACCAACACGCATTTATGTAAAATTGCTTCTTCCCATCATGCAAAAATACGAAGGGATTAAAGCTCTTGCTCATATTACGGGTGGAGGCTTTCCTGAAAATATTCCACGTGTCGTTCCATCTTCTCTCTGCGCTGAAATTAATCTTTCTACCATCAATGTTCCAGCAGTATTTTCATGGATTGCCAAACAAGGTAAAATAGAAGAAACAGAAATGTTAAGAACATTCAATTGTGGTATTGGCATGATCATTATTGTAGCACAGCATGCAGCTGAAACAATTACGCAAGCTCTTGAAAGAAAAGGAGAGAATGTAACTCCCCTTGGCATTTTAACAAAACGCCAAGATCAAAATAAAGAAATACTTTATAAAGGGGTACTGCATTTATGAAAAAACAAATCGTCGTTTTTATTTCTGGTAATGGATCCAATATGGTCGCCCTTGCTCAAGCTAGTCAGCAAAAGGAATATCCTGCTGAAATCGTCGCGGTTATTTGCGATAATCCGCGTGCAAACGGTATTGAAAAGACGCGAAACCATAACTTACCTATTCATATTGTTGATCGCAAAATTTACAAAACAAAAGAAGAGCATGAAGAACGTATTTTTACGATTTTAGATCAATATAAACCCGATTTTCTCTGCTTTGCAGGATATATGCGCCTTATCTCACCACGTTTTGTAAAACTTTACGAAGGACGAATTTTAAACATTCATCCTTCTCTTTTGCCTTCATTTAAAGGCTTAAACACACATGAAAAAGCTTTACAAGCAGGCGTAAAAATCACAGGTTGCACTGTTCACCTTGTTACAAAAGACATGGATGCAGGAAAAATCCTTGCCCAAGCAGCCGTTCCAGTCTATCCCCATGATACTGCTGAGAGCTTAGCACAAAGAGTTCTTAAAGCAGAACATAAACTCTACCCCGAAGCTTTAAAAGCATTTATTGAAGGGAAGAGCAAAATGGTAGATACGCAGCAACAGCTTTTATCTTTTTGAGTGTATCAACAATCTATTAATCAGCCTTTTTCAATGTTTTACACATAATTTGTGCTTAGTGTCTATAATTGAAAATCTCTATTAAATGTTGACGTAATAGAGTTTATCTTTTCATAAATTTTTGCGCAGAATGTGTGATTTTTTTGAATTTTAGTTAAATTTTCAAATTCTTCTTTTTTATTCAGTTCTATGACATTGTCATACGCTCTATTTATCAAAATACTCTCGCATTTCGCTTAAAAAATCTTAAATACGCAATTTTGCTATTGCATAAAATTTTTTGCCTCATGACGAAAGTGTTTCTTTAACTGTTAGAGCTAACTCTTTGAGTGTAAAAGGTTTAGATAAAAAACCAAAAACAGCATCTTGTGGAAGATTTTTAGCAAAAGCATCTTTTGCATATCCAGAAACGAAAAGAAATTTGATATCAGGATAGTTTTTACGTACTTCCTTCAATAAAGTGGGCCCATCCATTTCTGGCATCACCACATCGGAAACAATAATATCAACAGCTTCTTTTTGGTCCTCAAGAATAGAGAGTGCTTCCACCCCACTCGCTGCCTCTAAAACCGTATATCCTCTCATTTGAAGAGCTCTTACCCCCCCCATTCTGACCGCATCTTCATCTTCAACCAATAAAACAGTCGCAGATCCTGTTAAGTCTATATTTTTATCTTTCTCTTCATCTTTTTCAATCTTTTGAGAAATTTCTCCTTTTATATTGGGGATATAACGGGGAAGAAAAATATGAAATGTTGCTCCTTCACCTTCTTTACTTTCACAATAAATGTACCCACCGCTCTGCTTGATAATTCCATAAACCATTGATAAACCAAGGCCTGTTCCTTTTCCAACTTCTTTTGTTGTAAAAAATGGCTCAAACATTTTTTCTTGTATAGCAGCAGATATACCAGCCCCTGTATCTGAAATAGTCAATTGTACATACTCACCAATTGCTAAACCAAGATGATTAAATTCAGCGCTTTGTTGCTTTGTAATATTGTTTGTCGCAATCGTAACAATACCTCCATCTAGCATGGCATCACGCGCATTAATAACCAAATTCATAATAACACGCTGAAAAGATGCTTGATCAACTTCAACACTCCACAAATCTCTTCCATGGATAATTTTTAACTGAACATTATTCCCCAAGAGTGGTAAAATAAGATTGCGAATATCCGATAAAAATTCAGTAAAATCAACTTCTTCAGGTCGAAGTGTTTGCTTTCTAGAAAAAGCTAATAATTGTTGTACAAGAGCAGCTGCACGATTAGCATTATTTTTAATATTGATCAGATCAGCATGAGCAGGATCAGAACTACGATGCGTATTTAAAAGAAGATCACACGACATTAAAATTGCTGTTAAAACATTATTAAAATCATGAGCAATGCCGCCAGCCAATTGTCCAACAGCTTGCATTTTCTGACTTTGCATCATTTTATCTTCAAGCGTTTTTTGTTCAGTTGTTTCAATCACAGAGATAATAAGCAAATCTTGCAATGCATCACCATGATAGGGCGGTACAGACATAATATGAAGCCGTAAATGACATTCTTCATTTTTTTCCAAAACAGTTTCTAGAGAAACAAAATAATTTTTATTTGTCGCAATTCTCTGAAAAGAACGCTCTAACTGCACACAATCACGACGAGAAATAACATCATAAAAATTGACTGCTTTGTCCACACATCCCGTGAGTGATGAAAAAGCTTTATTCATATGAACCAATTGCCCTTCATGATCCACCACGGCTATTGCAAAAGGACTCGCATTAAAATATTCTCCTAATATAGTGGGTAATTTTAATTGATCGTCCTCTTCTTTTTGTATTTGTTGTGGAATGATCAGAATGCGATAAACGGCTTCCTCTTCTAAAAGAGAAGAAACAGATATAAGACAATGGAATATTTTCTCACAAGTCGTCTGTGAATTTAAACATAACGAAAACTTATAAGGTAAAGAGTAACCTGAACTTTGATATCTATTGGTTTGCAAACAGATATCACTCCATGAGCTCTTAGCGCCAACGCTATCAAATAACGAATCAAAATTATATTGACCAATTGAAAAACTCGCTAAATCAATTGAAAACCATTCGGCAAAAACCGCATTAGCATAAAGAATAGTTCCTTGTGTATTAACTGATACAAAACCAATAGGAGCTTGATCCAAGTGATTGATAGCCTCTTGAAGGTTCGAGAAAAAAACTTCTCGCGTTTGTTGTAAATGCGAAATATCAGCAATACGCCAAAATAAAAGCTTTTTTTTCTGTTTTGTGATAGGTTGAACAGAAATATTATACCAAACAGATTTTTTTGGTGTAGCATCGGTAAAAATTGGTTGTTCTACTCTTAATTCCTCTTGCGCTGCAAGATTATTACAGGCTGCAACCTTTAAGCGATACGAAAGTGCGCCAGCTCCTGGAAGATCAGCAATAACCGTATAACAAGACACTTCAGGCTTATAGGTCAGAATTTTTCGATAGTTTTGATTAGAATAATAAACAAAACCAGAAAGGTCAGAGATTACAATTGCATCATCGCTCTCATTAAAGATGCTAAAATTAAAATCTTCATGCGACCACACATGGTATCTTAAAATTCCTATTCCACACAAAACGAGTGTTGCAACGCCGATAATTGCTAGAATCAAAAAAGATATCAATATAGCCTTTTGCAAATAGCTTTGTGGATAAAAAAAACCTAAAATACCCACAATGAAAAGAGAACCTAATATAAAAACAACACTACAAATCACAACTCTTCGATGAACAGAAGACGCTGATCTTTTATTATTATCAAAACCTTTATCCATCTCTCATTGCCTTAGATTTAGCTATTTCTTATATCACAAAACTTCCTTTATATTCATTGTTATAAAGTATATACTATGATATTATCTCTCTAAGAAAGCTCACTTAATGTTAAAAAGTTTATTTCTTGTATTTAAGTGAACCTTTTAAGGGTGTGTTTATAAATTTATCTCGATAAAAAACGGTATTTTCACACAAAAATGGGAGAAAATCTATGTATATCTGGTTATCAGAGCAAATAGGTATATCTGCTGCGAAAATAACGATAAGCTTTTTGTTTTTTATAATAACAATCGTAGCTATTACCATAATTATCTTGTTTTTACGTCGTTTAAGTACGAGAAGATTCAGCATTAATAGAAAAAAAAGTCTATCACGATTAGCATTATGTGAAGTAATTTCTATAGATCGAGCACGCCGCCTTGTTTTAGTCCGTTGCGATAATAAAGAACATTTGCTCCTTATTGGCGGTTTAACAGATGTGGTTGTAGAATCCGATATTACCGGTACATCAAAAATACAAAAGAGAGAAACACTTACACATCCAAATTCCGCCCCTACAGAAAGAAACGATATACCGGATAAAAATCCCTCTCCTTTTACGAATCAAGCGGTAAAAGATTCAGCAATTACCGCCGAAATTGAGGGGCGGCAAGAACCATCTTTATTCATTCCTACCCCTCAAAAATAAAAATATACAATTTTATCACCATAAATTTTGTTTGTTTACCATTTCAATGCCCTTAGTCATCGCGATAAACTCTTTCACGTCGTTCGTGACGTTCTTGCGCTTCCAATGACAAAACGGCTATCGGCCGAGCCTCAAGACGCTTTATACTAATGGGTTCGCCGGTTTCTTCACAAAAGCCATATGTCCCATTATCAATGCGCTCTAAAGCAGCATCTATTTTTGAAATAAGTTTCCTCTGACGATCACGCGCACGTAATTCGATTGTACGATCAGTTTCACAAGAAGCCCTATCAGTCAAATCAGGTTGACCAACATTCTCTTCCTGCAAATTTTCCAAAGTCTCACGAGCTTCTTTTAATATATCATTCTTCCAAGAAACCAATTTAGCACGAAAATACGCCTTTTGCCGCTCATTCATAAAAGGCTCATCTTCACTAGGGCGATATTGACCATCAATCTCTTCGCTCATGCAATAAAAAACCTCCACATATGCTATGTGCGGTCTATATATTGTGCAATACTCATCAACACAAGAGTAAAATGTTTTTTCATAACAATCTACAAATATGTCTAAACGCACTGTTTAGGTTTGATCGCTTTTCTATGTAGGTTGGATTCTTGATCAAATCTCATCCAGAACATTTTTCTTGCTTACTGAGAAACTTCAAAAAGAAGGAAATCTAATAGTCAGATATCAGAGCTATCTCTTCCCTACTTTCTCATTGTTTAAAATCTAAATGAAGCAACAATAAATCATTTCAGCAATGCAAAAAAATAAAATCTTTATAAAGGCAAAGTGTGATATTCACGTTTCAAATACATCAAAGCATCTTTTTCTTTATTACAGTTGATTGCAACAACCTCACCAATCAAAACACAATGGGTTGCGTGCTCATGCCAACAAATCAAACGACAATCAAACGACGCTAAAGCGTCTGAAAGACTAGGCGCCCCCGTTTGCAAAACTCCCCATTGAGCAGCATCAAAACGCTCATTTTGTGTAAGAGTGCAACACCTCGAAAAAACATCCGCTAATGGACGATGTTTTCCTGCCAAGCTATTAACACAAAAATTCCCATTCTCCATAAACACCTGATTCTTTAAATTATGGCGCATGAGACAGACAAGAAGGGTTGGAGGATTATCAGATAAAGAACAACACGCCGAAACAGTCACCCCGCGTCTTCCCTTAATGCCATTTGTTGTCACAATATGCACAGCTCCTGCAAAAAGACTCATGGCATCTCGATATTCTTGGGAAGAAACCGCAATATTATGTTGAAGTTCAGGCATCAAATATGTTTTATGATTCGACATATCTTTCACTTATAAAGCTTTAAAATTTCAAGCGATCTTTCCATAACAAAGACCTATAATACATATTTTTTTCTTTTCCGTCATAACACAAAAGATATTTGTGTATACACAGCGATATGATAAAAACAGCCAATCAAGGAGATTTTAATGCCCCATTCTCATCTCATTTCGCCTTCACTCTTGGCTTCTGATTTTTCTAAACTTGGACAAGAAATGTTAGATGTTGTTGATGCTGGTGCCGATTGGCTTCATCTTGATATCATGGATGGGCACTTTGTTCCTAACATCACCTTTGGTCCTGAAATCGTCAAGGCTCTGCGCCCATTAACCAAAGCAACATTTGATGTCCACCTGATGATCGCACCGGTAGACCCTTATTTGGAAGCTTTTGCAAAAGCAGGTTCAGATATTATAACCATTCATGCTGAAGTAAGTCCACATCTTCATCGTTCATTACAAACAATAAAAAAAATGGGAAAAAAAGCAGGAATTGCACTCAATCCAAGCACCCCTGAACATGTACTTGAATATTTGCTTGATCAATTAGATCTCATTCTCATCATGACGGTTAATCCCGGTTTTGGTGGACAAAGTTTTATTCCAGAAATAAAAGATAAAATTAAGCGCGTTAAAAGCATGATTGCAAACCGCCCTATTGATCTTGAAGTTGATGGTGGTATCACCGTTGATACAATTGGGATAACTGCAAAAGCTGGTGCAAATGTATTTGTCGCAGGCTCTGCAATTTATAAAAACGGAAATAAAGAGCTTTACAAAACACGTATTAATGCATTGCGCCAAGCCGCAATCCTCTCACAAGAAGGAAAAAAATAATGATCGCACGTTATTCCCGCCCTGCAATGGTAGCAATTTGGTCTCCAGAAACAAAATATCGTATTTGGTTTGAAATTGAAGCGCATGCCTGTGATGCCCTTGCTCACTTAGGGATTATTCCAAAAGAAGCCGCCAAAGTCATTTGGGAAAAAGGGGCAGTAGCTAAATTTGATATCAATCGCATTGATGAAATTGAAGCAATTACCAAACATGATGTTATCGCATTTCTGACCCACCTAGCTGAATTCATTGGACCAGAGGCACGTTTTATCCACCAAGGCATGACATCATCTGATGTTCTAGATACAACGCTAAACATTCAATTGATGCGTGCTAGTGATATTTTGCTAGAGGATATAGATCAACTTCTTGAAGCATTAAAAAGACGTGCTTTTGAACATAAAGAGACAATCACCATTGGGAGGAGTCATGGCATTCATGCTGAACCGACAACATTTGGAATCAAGTTTGCTCTCGCATACGCTGAATTTTCCCGTTGTCGCAAACGTCTTCTTGCAGCACGAGAAGAAATTTCTACTTGCGCAATTTCAGGAGCTGTAGGAACTTTTGCAAATATCGATCCCCGCGTTGAAGAACATGTAGCAAAAGCCTTGAGGATGCGTGCTGAACCGGTTTCCACTCAAGTAATACCAAGAGATCGTCATGCTATGTTTTTTGCAACACTTGGTGTTATTGCTTCCTCTATTGAAAGGTTAGCAATAGAAATACGCCATTTACAACGAACAGAAGTTCTTGAAGCAGAGGAACATTTCTCACCTGGGCAAAAAGGTTCATCGGCGATGCCTCATAAACGTAATCCAGTTTTAACAGAAAATCTAACTGGATTAGCCCGCATGGTACGTGCATTTGCACTCCCAGCCATGGAAAATGTTGCACTTTGGCATGAACGTGATATTTCCCATTCATCTGTTGAGCGTTATATTGCTCCAGATGCGACTATTACACTTGATTTTGCTCTTTCTCGCCTCACATCTGTCATTGAAAATCTCATTGTCTATCCAGAAAATATGCAAAAAAATCTCAATAAATTCCGCGGTCTTGTTCACTCACAACGGGTGCTTTTAGCACTCACGCAAGCAGGAATCAGTCGTGAAGATTCTTATCGGATTGTACAACGAAATGCGATGAAAGTTTGGGAACAAGGAAAAGATTTCTTAGAAGAACTCCTCAACGACAAAGATGTTACCAAAGCTTTAAGTGAAGAAGAACTTCGTGAAAAATTTGATCTTTCTTACCACACCAAACATATCAATACGATTTTTAAACGTGTTTTTGAAGAACAATAAAGGCGACATAGAAAACCCAAATCTATTCTACCTATGATCAAAAATCTATTGTAACAAAGAAAACAATTCATGAAAGCAAATCAACTCGATATTCTTATTGTTCCTGGCTACAAAGGATCTGGTCCAGATCATTGGCAAACACGCTGGGAAAAAAAATTGTCGACGGCCCGCCGCATTGAACAACTCCATTGGTCAAAGCCTGTTTGTGAAGAGTGGGTTAACAAAATTAAAACTGCCATCGCAAAAGCTCAAAGGCCTGTTATGCTTATTGCTCATTCATTAGGAGTTCCCAGCGCTATTCATGCAACGGTACAAAATACAGAAAAAATTTGCGGCGCTTTCTTTGTTGCACCTCCAGATGTCTCCAATGAGAAAATACGTCCCAAACATTTAATGACATTTGGCCCCTATCATCGTCAAAAACTGCCTTTTCCTTCTATTGTCATAGCCAGTCGCAACGATGAGTTTTGTCAATTTTCAGTAGCAGAAAAAATTGCCAATGATTGGGGATCACTCTTTGTTGATGCTGGGTATTCTGGCCATATTAACGCAGAATCCGGACACGGACCTTGGCCTGAAGGGCTTATGGTCCTCTCTCACTTTCTTGCAAAAATTTGATCAAAGAGAGGTGATCTTCTTTCTCATCACTTATATATCTTCACCTTTAGGTAGACGTGTAATGACAAAAATTATAAAAGTATCATAGCAATATCATTGAGAAATTCTATCAATTAGGATAGTATCATTTACCAATGTTATTAAAAACCTCTCAAGATAAATAGAGAATCATGATGAATCGTCGCCACCGTATTTATGAAGGCAAGGCTAAAATTTTGTATGAAGGACCTGAACCAGGAACTTATATTCAATTTTTTAAAGATGATGCAACTGCCTTTAATGCAAAAAAACATGAAATTATCGACGGAAAAGGGGTTTTAAACAACCGAATTTCGGAACATATCTTTAGTCATCTTGGACGTTTGGGCATCCCAACACATTTTATCAAACGTATAAACATGCGCGAACAGCTTATTAAAGCAGTGGAAATCATTCCGTTGGAAGTTGTTGTTCGCAATGTTGCTGCCGGCTCTCTTGCTAAGCGTTTAGGACTGGAAGAAGGAACTCCGCTTCCGCAAGCCATCATTGAGTTCTACTATAAAAATGATTCTCTCGATGATCCTATGGTAACGGAAGAACATATCACAGCTTTTGGGTGGGCTGTCCCACAAGAGCTAGAAGATATCATGCAACTTTCAATTCGTGTTAATGATTTTCTTTCTGGGCTTTTTGCCGGTGTTAACATCCAATTAATTGATTTTAAAATGGAATTTGGTCGCCTGTGGGAAGATGAAACAATGCGTATTGTTCTTGCTGATGAAATCTCACCTGATTCTGCACGACTATGGGATATACACACACAAGAAAAAATGGATAAAGACCGTTTTCGTCGTGATATGGGTGGGCTTATTAATGCCTATCAAGAAGTTGCCAAACGCCTCGGTATTATGAATGAAAACGAACCAACACGACCAAGTGGTCCCGTTCTCGTAAAGTAAAAACAGGGCAAAAAACATCACCTTATATAAATACCCCTCTTCAAAGGAGAGGTTCTTTTAACAAGCAGGAAGCAAAAAATGAAAGCACGCATTACGGTTACTTTAAGAGAAAGCGTTCTTGATCCACAAGGAGAAGCAATTGTCGGTGCTTTAAAAAGTTTAGCTTTCGAAGGCATTCAATCCATTCGTCAAGGAAAGGTTTTTGATATTGTTCTTGATGACCTACCTTCTGAAACCGCAAAGAAAAAACTTGAACAAATGTGTGAAGAGTTACTCGCAAATACTGTCATTGAAAATTATACAATCGAACTTTTTTAAGTGGGGCACTCATGAAAACTGCCATCATTCAACTTCCTGGATTAAATCGTGATCGAGATATGGTTGCAGCATTACATCATATAACGGGAGTTGAGCCACTAAAAATTTGGCAAACAGAAACAACAATTCCAAATGTAGATGTTATTATTATTCCTGGTGGTTTTTCCTATGGCGACTACTTAAGATGTGGTGCTATTGGAGCGCGAACTCCCATCTTAAAAGCCATTCGTGAAAAAGCACAAGAAGGTACTACAATAATAGGTATCTGTAATGGATTTCAAATTTTGTTGGAAGCAGGATTATTACCTGGAACTTTAATGCGTAACGCTTCTTTAAAATTTGTTTGTCGTGAAATCAAACTTGAAGTCGTTAACGCCAAGACGAAATTTTCTCGATATTATTCTAAAGGACAAATTATTCGTTGTCCTGTTGCCCATCACGATGGAAATTATTTTGTTGATAGTGAAACATTAAAGAAAATGGAAGACAATGAACAAATTGTTTTTCGCTATGCAGAAAATACAAACCCGAACGGCTCAATGAAAGATATTGCTGGTATTGTTAATAAAGCTGGTAATATTCTTGGTATGATGCCTCATCCTGAAAACTTTATTGAACCCGCCCACGGAGGTATTGACGGTCGTTTACTTTTTCAAAGTGCTTTAGAGTTGGTAAATGGATGATGTTGCAAAAATACTCGCGCTCCATGATTGTCAAAAACAAGGATCTATACTATTCCTCGCATCGTAAATCTATGAACAAAGCTCTTCACAAACAACAATGGATATTATTTTCTAAACACATAAGTATTTAAGACCATTTTAATCTTAAATCCCACCAAACAAACGAACAAAATTCAGATTAATATCTATAACTATTTATTATTAAACAACATTATTGCTTATAATATAAGCTACTAGATTAAAAAAATAAAAATGCTAAATTTCGATTAATTTAACGGATAAATACTCATGAAGCCTTGCAATAACATCATTATTACACCAGAACTCATTGCACAACACGGGCTAAAAGAGGATGAATATCAACGTATCCTGACGTTAATCGGTAGAGAACCAACATTTACTGAACTAGGAATTTTTTCTGCAATGTGGAACGAACATTGTTCCTATAAATCATCTAAAAAATGGCTAAAGACTCTTCCGACAGAAGGAAAATGTGTCATCCAAGGACCTGGTGAAAATGCTGGTGTTGTCGATATTGGCGAAGGGCAATGTGTTGTTTTCAAAATGGAAAGCCATAACCACCCTTCTTATATTGAACCTTATCAAGGTGCAGCGACAGGTGTTGGTGGTATTTTACGTGATGTCTTTACAATGGGAGCCCGTCCTGTTGCTGCTATGAATGCATTGCGATTTGGTGCTCCTGACCACCCACGAACACGCCATCTTGTTTCTGGTGTTGTTTCTGGAATTGGTGGTTACAGCAATGCTTTCGGCGTTCCAACTATTGGTGGAGAAGTAAATTTTGATGAGCGTTATAATGGCAATATCCTTGTTAACGCTTTTGTCGCCGGTATTGCAAAGACAAATGCCCTTTTTTATTCTAAAGCGCAAGGTATTGGACTCCCTGTTGTTTATCTTGGTGCAAAAACAGGACGTGATGGTGTCGGTGGAGCAACAATGGCTTCTGCTGAATTTGATGATTCAATCAGTGAAAAACGCCCAACTGTTCAAGTAGGTGATCCTTTTACAGAAAAATGTCTCCTTGAAGCATGTTTAGAGCTCATGGAACTTGGAGCCGTAGTTGCTATTCAAGATATGGGGGCAGCAGGACTCACCTCTTCTGCCGTTGAAATGGGTGCAAAAGGAAATCTAGGGATACAGCTTAATCTCGATACAGTTCCTGTTCGAGAAGAAAACATGACAGCCTATGAAATGATGCTTTCTGAAAGTCAAGAGCGTATGCTCATGGTTCTTAAACCAGAACTAGAAAAGCAAGCAGAAGCAATTTTTCATAAGTGGGGGCTGCATTTTTCTATCATTGGAAAAACAACCGATGATTTACGTTTTCGTGTATTTCATCAAGGAGAAGAAGTTGTCAATCTTCCTATCAAAGAGCTTGGTGATGAAGCGCCTGTTTATGATCGTCCTTGGAGTGAACCGGCAAAAAAAACACCCTTGAAAGCAGAAGACGTCAAAAAAGTTGAAAATCTTGGTGATGCGCTTTTGACCTTATTGAATTCTGCTGATCAAAGTTCACGGCGATGGGTTTATGAACAATATGATACCCTTATCCAAGGAAATAGCCTTGTTTGTCCAGGAGGTGATGCAGGCGTTATCCGTGTAGGAAACAACAGCAAACGTGCTCTTGCTTTTTCTTCTGATGTAACACCTCGCTATTGTGAAGCAGACCCTTATGAAGGAGGAAAACAAGCTGTCGCAGAATGCTGGCGAAATATTAGTACGACAGGTGCAACACCACTGGCTGCTACAGATAATCTCAATTTTGGTAACCCTGAAAAACCTGAAATTATGGGACAGCTGGTTTTGGCTATTAAAGGTATAGGAGAAGCTTGTAGAATCCTCGATTTTCCTATCGTTTCAGGCAATGTTTCTCTTTACAACGAAACAAATGGAGAAGCCATTCTTCCAACCCCCACAATTGCTGGTGTAGGCCTTCTTAATGATTGGTCTAAAATGGTAACAATAAGTGGTATGCAAAATGGAGATATTCTTGTTTTAGTAGGAAATTGCGGCTCTCATTTAGGACAATCAATCTATGCACGTAACATTTTAAATATTGATGCAGGTGCCCCTCCCCCTGTAGATTTACAACTTGAAAAAAAGCATGGTCAATTTGTTCGAGATGCCATTAATAGCGGTTTTATTCATGCTGCTCATGACATTTCTGACGGAGGGTTAGCGATAGCACTTGCTGAAATGGTGATTAAAGCAGGTAAGGGAATCAAAGTAACGTTAAGCAATAAACCACCCCATCATGCAGAACTTTTTGGAGAAGACCAAGGACGTTATCTTTTAGCCGTCAAACCTCACTCTCTCAATAGTCTTAAAGAGCGTGCACAAATCAATACAGTTTCTTTAACAGAGCTGGGTCAAGTTGAAGGTAATTCTCTCAATATAGAAGAGATATTAACACTTTCAGTAGATGAACTCACAAAAGCCTATGAAAGTTGGTTTCCGCAATTTATGGGCGAGGAATAAAGAATTTTTTATTTCTTTTGACTATATGATAATCTTATAAAAAATTAACAAACAGAGGAAAATAATCATGGCAATGAGTGCTCATGCAATTGAAACGCTTATTCGTGAAGGCATTCCTGATGCTACTGTAACAATTCGTGATCTTGCTGGAGATGGGGAACATTACGCTGCAGAAGTTATTTCTGAAAGTTTTCGTGGTAAAACCCGTGTTCAACAACATAAAATGGTCTATGATGCCCTTAAAGGCAATATGGGAAATGACCTTCACGCCTTAATGTTGCAAACGAATATCCCAAAATAATCTAAAATTTCTTCTTGCATTCACTCATTTAATACGATTAAAAACAGTATGAATATAAATTACACACTTATAAAAATCTGAAATATCGAGGGATAAAAATGACCACTGTTCATGATTTTATTGACAACGAGATTAAAACAAACGACGTCATTTTATTCATGAAAGGAACACCTGACGCTCCGCAATGCGGGTTTTCAGGACAAGTTGTTCAAATCCTTGACTATTTAGGTTTGAATTATAAAGGAATTAATATCTTAACTTCTAACGAATTGCGTCAAGGAATTAAAGATTACTCAAATTGGCCAACAATTCCACAGCTTTATATTAAAGGTGAATTTATCGGAGGCTGTGATATTGTTAAAGAGATGTTTCAAAACAATGAGTTACAGGAACTTTTGAAAGAAAAAAATATTCCCTGTAATCAATCATAGGTATCTTTCATTTTATTCAGACTCTTAAAAAGAGCTGTTTTCAGACGAAATTTATATTTCAAAGGATGCCGTATGTCATATTCAGTCGACGAACAAACGCATAGTGATGCGATTAGAAAAAAAATTGGCTATAAAGAATTTGTTATCCTCATTGCTTCACTCATGGCTATTAACGCTATAGCTGTTGATATTATGCTGCCAGCTATGCCCAATATTTTAGACGGCTTAAATGTTCTCAATGAAAATGATCAACATTATATCATTTCGAGTTATCTTATTAGCTATGGTATTGCTCAAATATTTTTCGGTCCAATAAGCGATAGGTATGGACGACGTAAACTTATTCTTATTGGTCTTGCTTTTTATTCATTTACGGCGATTGGCTGTGCCTTTGTAACTGATTTTTCTCTCTTACTTATTTTGCGTATCTTACAAGGTATTGGAGGAGCTGCTATGCGGGTTCTTACAGTTTCCGTCGTACGTGATCTTTACAGTGGTCGAAAAATGGCAGAAGTTATGTCTATTGTTATGATGGTTTTTCTTGTTGCACCAATGGTTGGTCCCGCAACAGGACAGATTATTTTACTGCTCGGACATTGGCAATATATTTTTATTTTCATGGCAATGATTGGTTTCGGGCTGATGATTTGGATTCAATTTCGCTTGCCTGAAACTCTTTATGCGCAACGCTCTCTTTCCTTTTCTTCAGTCAAACATAATTTATGGATTGTAGTAACCAATCGCACAACACTTTGCTATACACTAGCAACTTCGATTATTTTAGGCTGTATCTTTACTGCCGTTAATACATCACAACAAACGTATGAAGGGATCTATAATCTAGGACTTTGGTTCCCTATTGCCTTTGCAGTTGGTGCTGCATTTCAGGCTTTCTCATCATTCATGAACTCTCAACTCGTTGGACGCCTTGGAATGCGGCGTATTGCTCATACTATGCTTTTGCTCTTTTGTATCACTTCATGTGTATGGTTTATTGGCTCTATCTTAACAGATGGTATTCTTCCTTTTGCTTTTTACATGCTATTATTCTGTATACTGATGTTTGCCTGCGGTGGCATTATGGCCAATTTCAATACACTCGCTCTCGAATCTGTGGGGGAAATTGCTGGAACAGCTTCTTCTGTATCCGGCTTTCTTCAAACATCTATCGGTGCAGGACTCAGCTTTTTTATTGCCCAACAATTTGATGAAACAACCATCCCAAACTCAGCAGGATTTTTCTTTTTGAGTTTTGCTGCCATACTTCTCGTCTTATGGGCTGAACGTGGTCATCTTTTTAGGCAATATCATAGCAATCCTAACGAATAAATATTACTACGAAAGATTAATAACATCTCTCTTGAACAGTAAGGGGATAAGCCTATCAGACAAATAAAGCATCTCCAAATAGAACACTCTTGTGTTAAACATTCACATTGTTTGTTTAAAGGTACAGCTCTCAAAATATCAAATTATTTCACGACAGCACCCATAAATGCTGTAATGTTAAAAAACAGTTTTAATTGATTTAACCTGAACAAGATCGAAATAAAAAAACTCACGCTTTAAATTTTTCTTTCAATATAAAGATAATAAATTATCTTTATAAATTGATATCTTACACAATTATAACACCATAGGGAATTTTCCCATTTATAAAATACATTTAATTAATAAATTTTCCTGATTTTGGAAATCCTTTTGGAACCAAACGCCCGACGCCCGCACGCGTTCCCATCCATTCAATGAGATCGTCCGCCTGACGGTTAAAGATTCGTTCAGCTGTATCTTGCCAACTTAAGCCTTCTAATAAATTAAAAGTCTTGGCATCAACAACACCACCTTCTTTATAACGCTGTAAACGAACACCTTTACCGCGATTCATTTCTGGTATTTGTTCAATAGAAAAAATAAGCATTTTACGGTTCTCACCAACCACTGCAACATGATCACCATTTACTTGAACACAAAGCTTTACCTTATCAGGAGCTTTCACATTCATCACTTGCTTTCCTTTTCGTGTATTGGCAATCACTTCTGCAGAAGAAACAATAAAACCATTACCGTAAGATGAAACCAAAAGTAATTTTTCCTCTGCGTGATGCACAAAAGCTGTAAGAACATCGTGCTCATCATCCATATCAACTAAAAGACGAATAGGTTCACCATGTCCCCGCCCTCCAGGTAGACTATTTGCACCAATAGCAAAAAACTTTCCCCCCGTACTTATCAGCACAATCTTGTCGGTCGTAAATGCTGGAAATGCTAACTTTAAACTGTCTCCTTCTTTAAAAGAAAGTGCTTTATAATCGTTCAAATGTCCCTTTAAAGCACGCATCCACCCCTTTTCAGAAATAACAATAGTAATCGGTTCTTTTTCGATCATTGCTTGTTGAATATCATCAAGATCATGTCTAGGTGCCTCTTCAAATGTCGTACGTCTTTTCCCTAAGAGTGTTTCAGGACCAAAAGTATTTCGAACTTTTTTGATTTCTTCTGAAATTATTTTCCATTGTTTTATAGAAGAAGCCAACAAATTCTGTAGCTTTTCTTTTTCAGCTTTCAAACTTTCAAATTCTTTACGAATTTCAAATTCCTCAAGCTTACGCAAAGAACGCAAGCGCATATTAAGAATAGCTTCAGCTTGATTTTCTATTAATTCAAAACGACTAATCAGCTGCTTTTTAGGTTCATCCTCTTCACGAATAATCTGAATAACCTCATCGAGATTTAAATAAGCGATAAGATATCCATGAAGAATTTCTAATCGACAATCAATTTGATCAAGCCGATAATGAGAGCGACGAATGAGGACTTCTTGACGATGTTCGAGCCATTGCTGTAAACTCTCACGCAAAGAGAGAACCTTGGGTATTTTTCCCAAAGACAAAACATTCAGATTAAGTGGAAATCTTACTTCAAAATCAGTCAATTTAAAAAGAGACTCCATAAGAAGCTCCGGATCAACCGTACGATTTTTAGGAACCAGCACGATTCTGATATCTTCTGCTGATTCATCTTGGATATCCTCAAGCATTGGCAATCGCCGTGCAAGCAATAACTCTGCTGTTTTTTCAATAAGACGTGACTTTTGAATCTGATAGGGAATTTCAGTCACAATAATCACATAAGAACCACGGCTACCCGATTCCTGATGCCAACGTGAACGCAAGCGAAAGAATCCACGCCCAATACGATAAGATTCCTCAATACTTTTTTTAGGCTCAACTAAAATTCCCCCTGTCGGGAAATCAGGACCAAGAACGAATTGATTTAATTCCTCATCATTTACATCGGGATGCGCAATCAAATGGAGCGCTGCATCACAAAGCTCAGAAACATTATGGGGTGGAATAGATGTTGCCATACCAACAGCAATACCAGAAGAACCATTTGCTAAAAGATTAGGGAAAGCTCCTGGTAAAACAACAGGCTCTTCATCTTCTTCATTATAGGTTAAACGAAAATCAATAGCATTCTCATTAATTCCTTCAAGTAACAATGCAGCCACTTCAGTCATACGTGCTTCTGTATAACGCATGGCAGCAGCATTATCACCATCAATATTACCAAAATTGCCTTGCCCATCAACCAACGGATAACGAACAGCAAAACTTTGAGCCAAGCGCACCAAAGCATCATAAATAGACGCATCCCCATGAGGATGAAATTTTCCCATGACATCACCGACAATCCGCGCACATTTCGCATAAGACTGTCCAGGATTTAGTTTGAGAAGACGCATCGCATGAACAATCCGCCGGTGGACAGGCTTCAATCCATCACGTACATCAGGCAACGCACGGTGTGTAATCGTAGAAAGTGCATAAGCCAAATAACGTTCCTGTAAAGCAGAACGTAATTCTATTGGTTCAATATGTTCTTTATCAAAAGGTAAATTCATTTTATCAGACATAGTATTAAAAAAACAATTCCCACAATAATAAGAAATTATTTTATAGGATGTATTTAATGAAATCTTCTATGAATCGACTTTTTTATTAAAAGTCAACTACATAAAAACAAACGCTGCAATTAAAACATGAACAGAAAATTATATCAATTTGAAAAATTTATACATGTCCCTCCCCCTTGTCCTAAGTAATTTATTGAAAGCTTTGTCAAATCCGACAATAACTTAACTGCTCACAAAGAATTATTTCATCCTCTTTGGAATGACTAAAGCATCTTTCAAACATCATCTTTTATTATAAAGATAATTCATTTTTTTCAACTAAAATAAGACTCCTAAATATTATAGAATTCTCTCATTTCTAATTTATTCATGATAAAATAATCACAATCATTTCCTCACCTATCACAAAGGGAAGAGTCACTATAAAAATAAGGAATAAAAATGCCTATAAAGAATAAACACAATAGGCGTTTTGCCTATCTAAATTTCACAAACAGCACACACATGATGCTCTTGAGAGGCATCAAAACTTCACTCTACATAAAAAAGACAAAAACAATCCATAATCAACTTTATGAGCTATTTTTGTGAGTAGGAGCCATACGGATTCCTAAATCACGTAATTGTATAAGAGAAACATCCGACGGAGCACTCATCAAAAGATCAAGCGCCTGTTGATTCATAGGAAATAAAGCAACTTCACGCAAATTTTTAACACCTTGCAACAGCATAATGATGCGGTCAATTCCCGCAGCCATCCCACCATGTGGCGGAGCCCCATAATGGAATGCACGATAAAGACCACCGAAACGATCTTTCACAACTTCCTCAGAAAGTCCTACAAATTCAAAAACTTTAAGCATCATTTCTGGTAAGTGATTACGAATTCCACCTGATGCAATTTCATAACCATTGCAAACAAGATCATATTGAAAAGCTTTAAGAGTAAGAGGATCTTGACAGGCAAGAGCATTTTCTCCCCCTTGAGGCATGGAAAAAGGATTATGTGCAAAATCAATCTTTTTCTCATCTTCATTCCATTCAAAAAATGGAAAATCAACAATCCACGCCAAAGAAAAACTCTCTCTATCGAGAAGATCTAATTCTTCCCCTACCCGTGTACGGGCTGCTCCAGCAAAAGATGCGAATTTTTTTGGATCTCCAGCCACAAAAAAACAAGCATCACCACTTTCAAGTCCAAGCTGTATACGGATTGCTTCAGTCCTCTGTTCACCAATATTTTTGGCAATAGGCCCTGCTCCTTCAAATTTTCCTTTTTCTTCACGCCAAAAAATATAACCGAGCCCTGGTTGCCCCTCACCTTGTGCCCACACATTCATACGATCACAAAAAGCACGACTTCCACCCGTTTTAGCTGGAATAGCCCACACTTGTGCATTCTCATCATTCGTTAAAACTTGAGCAAAGACTTTGAAACCAGAATTATAAAAATGTTGAGAAACATCTTCCATAATGATCGGATTACGTAGATCAGGCTTATCAGAACCATATTTTTGCATTGCTTCATCATAGGAAATGCGAGGAAAACTCTGTGTCACAGTTTTTCCATCTGCAAATTCTTCAAAAATAGAACGCATAATAGGTTCCATAGTTGCTAAAACATCTTCTTGTTCAACAAAACTCATTTCAACATCTAATTGATAAAATTCACCAGGAAGACGGTCGGCCCTTGGATCTTCATCTCTAAAACATGGAGCAATCTGAAAATAACGATCAAAACCTGACATCATCAACAACTGTTTATACTGCTGTGGTGCTTGCGGTAGCGCATAAAATTTTCCCTGATGAACACGACTTGGAACCAAAAAATCACGTGCTCCTTCCGGTGATGAAGCTGTCAAAAGTGGCGTCGTAAATTCCGTAAAACCATTATTTTGCATAGCCCGTCTCATAGCTGCAATAATTTCAGTCCGACGCATGATATTTTTGTGCATAGTCTCCCGACGCAAATCAAGAAAACGATATTTTAATCGAATATCTTCTGGATAATCAGGCTCACCAAAAACCGGTAAAGGAAGTTCATCAGATTTTGAAAGAATTTCTACCTCTTGTGCAAAAATTTCAATCTCACCTGTTGGAAGCGTTGCATTAATAACCTCATCAGAACGTGCACATACCTCTCCATCCACACGAATAACCCATTCAGAACGCACTTTTTCAATAACTTTAAAAGCCGGCGAAGCAGGATCAGCAACAATTTGTGTGATTCCAAAATGATCACGTAAATCCACAAAAAGAATTCCTCCATGATCACGAACACGATGAACCCATCCCGAAAGACGGACTCGTGCTCCTACATCACATCTACGAAGAGCCGCACAATGATGACTGCGATAACGGTGCATGTTTTTTGCCTTTGATTATAATATTCACATGCGCTACAAACGCTTTTTAATAACCATTTGTCAAGATATGAGAATAAAAACTCAAAAATAAAGTCAATAAAGAACAAATTTAATTTATCGAATTATAATAAAATGATGAATCTTATTACACAAACAACAGATCTTGAAATTGCACTTAACGCTCTACGTACCTCTGATTTTATAACAGTCGATACTGAGTTTATCCGCGAAACAACTTTTTGGCCTCAACTGTGTTTAATCCAGCTCGCATCACCAGATATCACAGTTTTGATTGATCCCATAGCAGCAGATATTGATTTACAGCCTTTTTTTGACCTTATGATCGATAAAAAAATTGTAAAAGTTTTTCATGCTGCGCGCCAAGATATTGAAACAATTTATCATCTTGGAGGTGTTATTCCTTCCCCTCTCTTTGATACGCAAATAGCAGGATCAATTTGTGGATTTGGTGATTCTATCTCCTATGATCAAATTGTACAACGCTGCACGGGGCATCATCTTGATAAATCCTCCCGCTTTACAGATTGGAGTTGCCGACCTTTGTCTGAAAAACAACTGCTCTATGCACTTGCCGATGTAACCTATCTAAGAGATGTTTACCTGTTATTGAAAAAAAGGTTAGAAAAAAATCAACGTGCTCACTGGATGGATGATGAACTAACAATCCTTTTAAATCCTAAAACCTATGATATGCCAGAAGATGAAGCATGGAAAAAAGTGAAAGGACAAATTAAAAAGCCACGTGAACTTGCTGTATTACAAAAGATAGCAGCTTGGCGTGAACGTGAAGCACGAAGATACAATATGCCACGTCGTCATATCATAAAAGATGAATGTCTTATAGAAATAGCAACCCAACAACCAAAAGATGAATCTGCATTAAAACGATTGCGCAGTCTTAATAAGAATTGGGATAAACTCTCAATTGCTCAATCATTAATCAAAGCTATCCACGAAGGCTTAGAGGTGGATCTTTCTACTTTACCCCCCATTCCTAAACATAATCCACTCAATGATACGACGGCCGCTGTTATCGATCTGCTCAAAGTGTTATTAAAAATTGTTGCAAACGAAAACAGCATTGCCCCTAAAATCATTGCAACATCTAATGATTTAGAAAAAATTGCCAATGGAGGAATAAAGAAAAATATTCCCGCTATGAATGGCTGGCGCTATGAAATATTTGGTAAAAAAGCCGAACAACTGCTAAAGGGGCAGATAGGGTTTTACTTTAACGATGGAAAAATAAGCACAAAACAGCTTTAATTTACATTTTCATTTTTTAAAATCCATTACGCTACTTATTATCTACATAAATTGCTATGCCCTACGGACCAACGCAAATAGGATAACTAAAGCCTACTTCTGACAAAGTTAAAAACTTAAATAGTAAACTCTTATTAAAATAACAGCTAAATCTTTATCAGGTCAATCAAATAGCAATCTTATTAAAAAAATCTAAAAACACAAACAGCTCCTCATTTAAAAGTTTTAAAAAGAAAAAGTTCTTATAATAAAAGCGCATTCGTTACAAAAATAGCAGCCTAATAATAGGAACAAACAAAGATATAATGCCTCACGTCACCATATCGTATTAAAAAAACTACCGAGATTACAATCTAACAATCAAAACCATTCTCTTGCACGTAATAAGCGGGGCTGGCGTGTAGGTAAAAACTGTACAAGAAAGAACTAAAGTGGCTTTTATGAATCGTCTCAAGTGCCAAGGACTGTCGCAACATTGGGAGCTAGCAAATATAATGATAGTGCCGGCTTGCTTCTTCACACACGTAAAGATAATGGTGCTCAATGACTTTATCGTTATACAATTCATGGACGCCGCCGTGAAATGGGCTTAGGTGCCTTAAGAGATGTCTCTTTAAAAAGCCCGTAAATTGGCAACTGGATGGCGTGCTGTTTTACGTGAAGGTCGTGACCCTATTAAAGAACGCAACCAACAAAAGCGTGAGGCAATGCGTAATCTCCGTTACTTCAAATACATTGCTCTAGATGCCTTTGAAAGCCGTAAAGCTGAATTCAAAAATGATGGCAAGGCTGGGGGGATTGGTTCTTACCTTTACGCCTTCATATTCTCCCCAAATTAGGCTGTCTACCTATTTCAGAGAGTATAGAAACAGAGATACGCAATATCCTTGCCCCAATTTGGTATACAAAAGATGCAACAGCAAAGAAAGCACTCTCTCTTAAAAAAACAACGCCATAAAACACAAAATTTACCAGCAATGGATTGAAGAGATGTAGCATCTTTTATAAAACACACTTTGCCAAACAAACAACCCTAACACTATTGGCTTTGCGTCTACTCATCCTTATAGGGATCCGCACTTTTCCTTTGTGTCATATTCATAAAATCAAGTGGATGGGGATATATGGACTATCCCTGCTGAGAATATGAAAGGTTTGCATGACGCTACAACAGAATTTCGCGTGCCCTTATCAACAAAGACATTAGAAATTTTAAAACAAGCACGCTTGCTTTCTCGCAATGATTTTTTCTGCAACCAGTCGTAGTCCCTTTGCTCAGAATTGTATGTCAAAGTATATGAAAAAAAATAAACTTGATGTCTGCCCCCCATGGGTTTCGTTCTAGTTTACGCTATTGGCCCGCTGAAACAACCGATACCCCTTATGAAATCGCAGAAACCATCCTAGGTCATACAGTCGGAAGACAAGTAGAGCGTGCCTATCGTCGAACAGATTATCTAGAACAGCGCCGTGTCTATATGGATAAATGGACGGCTTATGTGACAGATCAAAGCTAAGATATGGGATACATAACCCCATTATTTGTGGATGACTTTCTCTCCCTTTTCTCTCATATCATCTCAATAAGAAGCATAAATAATCACATCAGAAATTATATAATAAAATATTGTTTTTTATAAATTAAATAGCTTTCAAAGGATTCGAAAATATGGTTAATAAATGCTTATGATTTGTTTCTGTTTTTTATAGTGAAAGAATTTTATAATGACAGAAAATGATATTCTTTTAGCGGACCGTGAAAGTGCAAAACTGTTTCATATGAGTGTTTCAACATTCCGGCGTCATATTACCAATGGATCTTTACCAAGACCTTTTAATTTTAGTTTTTTATCGCGTTGATTACAATCGAATCTTTTGAATGTCATCGAGCAAGCTAAATAGCAACGTCAAAATGACACGGCATAAAAAGAAAACCTTGTCACGTAAGGATGGACAAGGCTTTTCATTTTCACACGAAGCTTATGACGTGCAAAATCCATTCTGTGATGCAAGTAACTGGATAAAAAAATTATATTTTCTTTTATGAATGCTCAGGGCATTACAAATGCCTTACGTGGGGGATGACACGGGCGTTATGGAACAAAGCCCCCCGTTGTCCAGCTCATGATGATAGGTTGCCTAGTTTATCCCTTGTCAATGGCACTATTATAAGACATAAAGCCCGAATAAATTAGAAAAAAATCAAAAAATTTCAAAAGCAAGAGGTTTTTTTATTATTTTTGATAACTTTTTTAATCGTCCAAGAGGACGTTCTCCTAATAACCCAGCGTAATTCTTTGGGATCTGCAAAATAATATGATCTTCTTTTTTACGCCACAATAGATGAGGTAAAATACCTGCAACAGAAGCACTAAAAAGATGAGCAATCCGCATAGTTTCGCCAAGAATACGTGCTTTTTCAATTATATTTTGAGTTGCTAATTGAAAAATGGGGAGAGATTCTTTATCAACCAGTAAACTTGTATTACGAAAAAAAACAGCAAGCGCCGCATAAAGGCGCCCTTCATGAGAAATTCCTGGATAAGATCCTAAAGCTATTTGATTTGCTGCTTCATTGCCTCGATAATCTGGATGTATACGCCAACCAATATCCGCAAGAAGACAAGCGGCTTGACGATAACGGCATTCATTTTCAGTTTCTGAAATTCCAAAAACTTCAAAAGCATTCGTCGTAAAATCAATGAGTTCTTCTGCTTGTTTTGGTGAACGTGCCCGTAAAATAGCCATTTCTGTGCATGCTGCAATGAGAGGATCTGAAAGTCGAAGCGCCTGCGGCAATCGTGAATAAAGAAAACCTTCACGAACGCCAGCACCAGAAAAAATTATCTTTTCAAACTCCATACACTGGATGAGTTCAATAAGAACTATTGCCCCATAAGATAAAAGTTTCCGACGATTCTGAGAAACCGCTGCAATCCCTCTCATATTATCAATATTGCCACGTGCTACAAGACGTAAAAAGTTCTCCATTTCAACGGCATCAACTTCATAGCCATGCATAACAGGAAGCTGATAGTGTTTCATTGCCATATGGAGTTTTGCCAAATTACGCCATGTCCCCCCTACTGCATAAAAATAACGTGCTATACCTTTACGAGTACGAACAACAGACGATTTATAAAGTTGCTCATGTACAATTTTTGTAGCTACAGCACTATCATTATTTGACATATACTGTAGCCTTAAACCACCCAATGGGAGAGTTATCCCTTCACCAACATCAGAATGATCAATATCAATCAGCTCAAGACTTCCACCACCAAGATCCCCAGAAATACCTTTTGGTTGATAAAAAGTAGACACAACTCCATATGCTGAATACATAGCTTCTTCACTTCCTGAAAGAAGATATATTTTATTTTGCAAAATATCTTCAGCATGCTGAATAAATGCTACGCCATTCTTTGCATCTCGTGCTGCTGCTGTTGCTAAAGTATAGACCTCATCTGCCCCAATCTGTCGACAAAGCGTACGAAACCGTTTCAGTGTTTGCAACGCCATTTTCATCGATTTTTTTTCTAAAAATCCCGTTTTTGCCACACCATGACCGAGACCACAAAGAATCTTTTCATTAAACAAAACCGTTGGTGAACGAACAAGCCCCTCATAAATAACCAACCGAACAGAATTTGAGCCAATGTCAATAACAGCAACAGGCTTACGCCCTTTTAACCGACCTTGAGCATCTATATATGTCATTGGATTTTAATCTTTATGTATTTCGACTTGTTGCCGACGCAACGCAATCAAGCGCGAAACAGAAGATTCAAAGGACTCTTTTCTCCCCGCAAAACTTGTATTAGCCATAAAATACTCCTGCGCATTAAACAGACTTTCACCCATCTGCGGTGTGATACGTTTTGATGTTCCATCCTTAAGTATATCAAAGCTTTGTTGATTATCAATGATATTAGCCAACATAATCTGTAAAAGAATTTTTTGACGCACTATTTTATTAAAAACTGGAACCAATATTTCAATACGATAGTCTAGATTACGAGGCATCATATCAGCAGAGCCTAAGTAAACAAGTGCATTTTCATTAGGCAAATCTTGACCATTCCCAAAACAAAAAATGCGACTATGTTCAAGAAAACGCCCGACAATTGATTTTACACGAATATTATCTGAAATTCCTGGAATACGAGGACGTAAACAACATATCCCCCGCACAACCAAATCAATTTGCACCCCTGCTTGACTGGCACGATATAAAGCATCAATAATTTCAGGATCAACCAATGCATTAATTTTCATCCAAATAGCAGCAAACCTTCCTTGTTGTGCATGAGCAATTTCTCCCTCAATATGCTCTAAGATACGACTACGCAATGTTAAGGGTGAAAAAGCAATCTTCATTGTTTCATTCGGACGCTCATATTGCGCAATATAATTGAACAATAACGCAACATCATGAGCGATATCATCATCCTTGGAAAAAAAAGAAAGATCCGTATAAGTTTTAGCGTTAATGGGATGATAATTCCCTGTTCCAAGATGAACATAAGAGCAAAGACGTTTTCCCTCACGTCTCACAACCAATGACATCTTGGCATGAGTTTTTAATGCAATAAAACCAAAAATAACTTGAACCCCAGCACATTCAAGATCCCGTGCCCAACGAATATTTGCTTCCTCATCAAAACGTGCTTTAAGTTCTACCAAAGCAGTCACAGACTTTCCCTGTTCAGCTGCTTCAATCAAAGCTCCAACAATTGGACTATCGTTTGATGTACGATAAAGTGTTTGTTTGATTTCCACAACATCAGGATCGCAAGCAGCTTGACGTAAAAATTGGACAACAACATCAAATGTCTCATAAGGGTGATGAATCACAATGTCATTTTCACGAATAGCCGCAAAACAATCCCCTTTATGTTCACGAATACATTCTGGAATACGGGGAATATAAGGAATAAATTTGAGATCATTACGGGGGATAGAAACAATTTCTGATACCATATTAAGCGCTAAAAATCCATCAAGAACATTAATACAATTATCAGGAACAGCAAGACTATTCGCTATAAACTGGCGTAAACTCTCTGGCATTTTTGCGTCAAATTCAACTCGAATAACCTGCCCACGGCGCCGCCTTTTGAGAGCAGTTTCAAAAAAATGAACAAGATCCTCAGCTTCTTCTTCGACTTCAATATCACTATCTCGGATTACTCTAAATGTACCAATTCCTTTAACCTCATAATTAGGAAATACATGTTTAATAAAAAAGCAAATAACATCTTCAGCTGCAATAAAACGAAAATGATTGCCCTCTTGAGGAAGAAGAATAAAACGCCTCAAAAGCATTGAAATAGACAACAGCACTGTGTGTGAGTTATGATCAGTTTCTCCAGACAATTGAAGCGCAATAGAAAGCCCTAAATTAGGAATAAATGGAAAAGAATGGGTAGAATCAACAGGCAAAGGTTTTAAAACAGGAAAAATTGTCTCAAGAAAATACTTTTCAAGCCATGATTTTTCAATTTCTGAAAGATCATCAGAACAAATAATTTCAATATTATTCTTTTTTAATTCATCACGTAAAACATTCAATTCTCGTAGTTGGTGAGCCTGCAGCTTTGAAATCTCAGCTAATACAATATCAAGTTGTTCCTGTGGAGTGTGCCCATCTGCACTGCACGCTGTAACGCGAGCACGAATTTGAGTTGCTAGCCCAGCAACACGAACCATAAAAAACTCATCAAGATTTGCAGCTGAAATAGAAAGAAATTGTAGGCGTTCTAATAAAGGATGTTTCGAATTAGCCGCTTCCATCAAAACACGATTATTAAATTGTAGCCATGAAAACTCTCGATTAATAAACCGTACCGGATTTTTCATTGTTATATTCGATATAGAAATTTTATCTACCACCCTCTGTTCCATATATCCTAAATAATTTTCTTTTATATTTTCTAAAATCCTTGATGAAATATCTCATATAACATTTTATAATATGTTATCATCATAGTAATATATCAATGCCTAACTTTTCTCATCGTGTTTTCATTTAATATTTAAAAATACTTGAAACTATTTCTATGCGCAAAGCGCTAAAAACACGACAATTATTCTAATATAGCATAAAGGAGGAGAAATTTGTCTTAAAAAGCAGCTTGCATTATTATAAGCTTTATTACAAACTCACGCCTATAAAATAGAAGAGCCTAATTATAGCTGATGAGACAATTTATTCTGGAGTTTGTACGCCATGGCTGATCACAATATTCCCCATTTCCAAAATGACCTTGGATATAAAATAATCGAAATTGGTGTGAAAGAATTTATGTGTGTAGGCGCTACACAACCATTCGATCATCCCCATATCTTTATCGACATGGGAGAAGCAGATGAGAAAATTTGCCCTTATTGCTCAACCCTTTATCGTTATGTTCCCTCGCTATCATACGATCAAACAAACCCAACAGGATGTTTATATCATCCAGAAAAGCTATTATAATCGCGTTTTTGGGCTTTCTTAATAACCACTCTTTTAATTCTGCTTGTTTAATATGGAATCATTTGTGAACCGATCGCCCTTCATTGTTGGAGGAGGAATTGCTGGTTTAAGCACCGCTTTAGCACTCGCTCATAAAGGAATTGCAAGCACCATTATCGAAAAGTGTAAGCAACTTGAAACAATAGGCGCTGGTATTCAGCTGACACCAAATGCAACATCTATTCTTGCTCGCTGGGAACTTCTTAACAAACTCACTGAAGTCGCTACAATCCCACATTTTCTTGAGTTAAAAGATGGATTGTCTTTAAAAATACATCTACGGGCTCATCTTATCAATCTAACAGAAAAATATTGGAAAGCCCCTTATATGACGATCCACCGCGCAGCTTTACAACAAATTTTATATGATGCAGTGATTGAAAATCCTTTGATCAAATACAAAGCAGGTGAAACGATTGTATCTTCTACCCAATCTGCAACCAACATTAAAATAAAGACAATAAAAACAGATACAACAACAGAACAGCTTCATTCAACGCCCCTTCAGATCGGATGTGATGGAGTTTGGTCAACATTACGGCAACAATCTCCCTTTCATGAAAGAGCAAATTTTAGTGGCTTTATTGCTTGGCGTGCAACAACAACATTTGATAATCTTCCTCAAAAATTTCGTTCTTCATTGCAAAATATGAAGACAATTACAGCTTGGATGGGACCCAAAAATCATCTTGTTGTCTATCCCATTCAATCGTCAGAAAAAATTTTTAATTTTGTCGCCATTACGCATGGAGAAAATTCAAAAGAAGGATGGGCTCATAAAGGAGATAAAGAAAAACTCAAATCTCTTTTTAAAGGTTGGAATTCAAAAATCTTACAAATCTTTGATCATATCGATGAATGGAGCTATTGGCCACTCTTTCAAATGAAACAAAATCGTTTTATCGGCTTAGAGAGACAAGTATTTGTTGGCGATTGTGCACATGCAGCCTTACCTTTTGCAGCGCAAGGTGCCGCTATGGCAATCGAAGATGCTGCCACATTAGCAGAAGCACTTTCATTGAAAGATTTTTCATTAACGAAAGCACTTTCGCTTTACGAAACAACACGCACCCCCCGTATTGTAGCAGTAAAAAAACGCGGAGATTTCAATAGATTGGTCTATCACGCAACCGGTCCTATAGCAATTGCACGCAATCTCATGATGAAAATTCGTACACCAGAGAGCATTATGTCAGATCTCGATTGGCTTTACATGTATGATGCGATGAATTCCATAAAAAATAATGATAAAAACTTATAAAATTCTTCCAGTACTTTGAATATTACGAAAGAAAGAAATTTTTTGACACTATGACACTATGACACTATGACACTATGACACTATGACACTATGACACTATGACACTATGACACTATGACACTATGACA
>NZ_JBHIMO010000011.1:35880-60979 GCF_042194195.1 Bartonella sp. MR30HLJHH
CTAAAAAAACATCATAATTCACTCAAATAAAAGCAATATTTTCCGAAACCTACAATCCGATTTTAAATGCTCAATTTTTAGCTCTCTTAAAAGCAAAAACACCACTCAAAATCAGCTCCCATCTTTAATCTTTCTGTTAACTCAATTCTACATCAACAACACCCTGAATTAATTTCATAGCATTTGCGACATGTGAATTTACCTTATATCGCTTAGGAAGCGCAATTTCGACTTCTCGCAATCCATCCTCTTGAATTAAAATAAGCCCAACCTCTCCATTCCCCCCAAGATTTAAATTTTGTTCAATTTGTGGAAGCATATCAACTGTTTTTATAAAAAGACGCATCATTTTATGCTGTTTTAATGATTCCTGTTCCAACGACTGAATTGTTTCAATTCGCAAACTAACTCCTTCAGAACGATTTTCTGCGCTCACCGTAATAATAAAAGATTTTCCGGGTTCTAGCATCTCTTCATAATCCGAGAGTGCCTCAGAAAAGAGAACAGCTTCATATTGTCCACTTGTATCAGAAAAATGAATAATTCCCATTTTTTTACCAGATTTTGTTTTGCGCACGTTTTTTGCCACAACAGTTCCAGCAAGCCGTGCAGCCGTTGCTCCTCCTTTAACGGCATTGGCAAAATTAACCCAAGTCTGAATGCGTTTTTTGTCTAGAATAGCTTGATACTCCTCCAATGGATGCGCAGAAAAGTAAAAACCTATAGCTTGAAATTCTCGATAAAGTTTCTCAGCCAGCAACCAAGGGGTTGTTTGCGATAAGATCAATGGTTCTTTTAATCCGCCTGCCATTCCAAATATATCAACCTGCCCGCTAGAATTGTCATCGAGAATACGAAGTGCACGCGCATGAAGGGTTCCAAGATTGGCTAATAAAACCTCACGTGCAATGTTAAAACAATCAAAAGCACCAGCACAAACTAAACTTTCCATCGCACGCTTGTTAACAATACGAGGATCAACACGCGCACAAAAATCTTCCAGATCCTTAAAAATCTTATCCCCTCGACAAGTAACAATATGATCCACAACAGTTTCTCCCACTCCTTTAATGGCAGCAAGAGAATAATAAATACAGTTATCACCAACCTCAAAAACACGATGAGATGTTTGTATAGAAGGTGCAATAACTTCAATACCCAGCCTTAATGCTTCACGCCGAAAATCATTAAGTTTATCTGTATTCGTCATATCATACGTCATTGAAGCTGCTAAAAACTCAACGGGATAATTTGCTTTCATATAAGCTGTTTGGTAAGAAACAATTGCATAAGCAGCAGCGTGCGATTTATTAAAACCATAATCGGCAAATTTTGCTAAAAGATCAAAGATAATATCAGCTTGATCTTTATCAACACCACCTGCAACAGCTCCATTGACAAAACGCGTACGCTGTTTTTGCATTTCAGCATGAATTTTTTTCCCCATAGCACGACGTAATAAATCGGCTTCTCCAAGCGAATAGCCAGCAAGCACCTGAGCAATCTGCATCACCTGTTCTTGATAGACAATAACACCTTGTGTTTCTTTGATCAGATGATCTATTTTAGGATGAATAGAAGCAATTTCCTCTTCCCCATGTTTGCGTGCATTATAGGTTGGAATATTCTCCATTGGACCTGGACGATAAAGTGCGACCAGCGCAATAATATCTTCAATACGGTCTGGCTTCATTCCAATCAACGCCTTGCGCATACCAGAACTTTCCACCTGAAACACGCCAACCGTTTCACCACGTGCCATCATAGCGTAGGTTGCTTCATCATTCAGAGGGATATTTGATAAATCTATTTTAATCCCCTTTCTGGCAACAAAATCGACTGCCATTTTCAAAACAGTAAGCGTTTTTAATCCAAGAAAATCAAATTTTACCAGCCCTGCCTGTTCAACATATTTCATGTTAAATTGTGTAACAGGCATATCAGAACGAGGATCACGATACATCGGGACAAGCTCCCAAAGCGGACGATCTCCGATAACAATCCCAGCAGCATGAGTCGAAGCATGACGATAAAGTCCCTCCAACTGGAGTGCGATATCTAATGCGCGTCCAACAACGGGATCTTTTTTCTTTTCCTCTTCAAATTTAGGTTCATCCTTAATAGCATCAGCCAATTCTACCTGACTTCCTGGTGTGGCAGGAATTAATTTTGTAAGATAATCCACCTGACGATAAGGAACTTCTAAAACACGCCCCACATCACGCAAAACTGCACGTGCCTGTAACTTACCAAAGGTAATAATTTGAGCAACTTGATCACGTCCATATTTTTTTTGAACATATTGAATAACTTCTTCGCGCCGCTCTTGACAAAAGTCGATATCAAAATCTGGCATCGAAACACGATCTGGATTGAGAAAACGTTCAAAGAGAAGAGAAAACCGCAATGGATCAACATCAGTAATCGTCAATGCATAAGCAACAAGTGAACCAGCACCAGAACCCCGCCCTGGTCCAACGGGAATATCATGAACCTTTGCCCATTTTATGAAATCTGAAACGATAAGAAAATATCCAGAAAATTGCATACGCGTAATAACTGAAATTTCATAATCAAGCCGCTGCTCATAATCTGCAATCGTATACCCTTCAGCTAATCCAATTGTTTCAAGCCGCATCTTCAAACCAGCTTTAGCCTGATTTAACAACTCACTATCTTCTACTTCTAAAGTATTTTCTGAATTAGCAGATTGTTCTATAAAACGAGGCAATATCGGTTTTCGAAGAGGCGTGGCAATATGACAACGCAATGCAATTTCAACACTATTTTCTAAAGCTTCTGGAAGATCAGAAAACAGTGTAACCATTTCATCTTGTGACTTCAAATAATGATCTGGCGTCACACGTTTACGATCTGGATTAGAGACTATTTGTCCTTCTGAAACAGCCATCAGCGCATCATGCGCTTCATACCCTTCTCTCTTCAGAAAAAAGGCTTCATTTGTTGCAACAAGAGGAATTTCATGCGCATAAGCCAATTCAATAAGATCAGCTTCTACTCTCCGATCATAAGAGCCATGCCGTTGTAATTCCACATAAAGACGATCAGCAAAAGATTTTTTCAAATAAATTAAGCGTTCAACAGCATGTTCTTTTTTCTCTTCTGCTAAAGAAAGATTAATAGGCCCTCCCTTGCCTCCCGTTAAAACAATTATTCCTTCACTGTGTGCCGACAACCAATGAGCTTTAATATAAGGAGGATCAGTATCACATTTATCAAGATAAGCACGGCTCACAAGACGAACCAAATGAGCATAACCGGTTTCACTAGCAGCCAACAGAACAATAGAGCAAAAATCAGAAGGATTACGCCATTTAGCCAAACGTGAATGATCATTTTCATCACAAAAATCAACAGTAAGCTGACAACCAATAATAGGTTGTACCCCATGAGAAAGACAATGCTGTGAAAATTCCAAAGCACCAAATAAATTATTGGTATCGGTAATAGCAACCGCTGGTGCATGATCTGAAATCGTCTGTTGAATAATTTGGGGGATTTTTAAAGCCCCTTCGAGCAAGGAATAAGCTGAATGCACTCTCAAATGAATAAAGCGAGGAAGAGAATTTTTGTTCTCTTGCATTTTATTTTTATTTTTTACCACTCTCACAATTTCCCACTACAAAATAAATGCCAAACAGCACCCCTTATAAAAGAAAAAAACTTCTGTTTATCATAACTTTAAAGCTATAAATTCATCATCCTACATAGGAGCAATATCCCAATTTTATTAATATTTATAAGAGAATTATATCAAGAAAATGCTTCTATTCACAGCAAATAAACAGCTAAAATAAAAAGAAAAATAATATAGCTCATCTAAGCACTTTAATTTTAGCTCCCTTTTATTGTATTTATCTTTAAATATTAATTTTCTTCCTAAAATTCAATGTGTAAGTAAAGCGACCTCCTCTTTATAACTTTATCCCCAAAAAGCTCTTCTAAAGGTCTAGAAAAAACAAAAAGAGCAGGTTAAATTTGCTCATGCCTCCAAGTCTTCTTACCCCTCTTTTTAATTCTATTCGAACTCTTTCTGGTATTACACCTAAAGTCTATGGTTTACTGAGCAAACTCTTAAATGTTAATCCTACACAACGCGAAGCAACTCTTATTGATCTTCTTCAATTAATGCCTCATTCCGTCATAGACCGCAGAATGCGTCCCAACATTGCTTGTGTAACAGAAGGAGACACTGTTACACTCGAAATTATCATCGATCAACATCAACCACCGCCCCGTGGTCACAACAAAATCCCCTATCGTGTTATTGCCCATGATCAAACAGGAAAAATAAATTTAGTCTTTTTTCACGCTCAGCCTCTTTGGCTAAAAAAACAACTCCCTGAAGGAAAAAAAGTCACTGTATCAGGAAAAGTTGAATGGTTTAATGGACAATTTTCAATGGCGCATCCCGACTATATTGCTCCAAGCGAACAATCAAATCAGATTCCTCTCATCGAACCTGTCTATCCCTCTACTGCAGGACTAACTGCAAAGACACTAAGACGCGCCATACAAAACGCTCTTGATTTTATTCCTCTCCTCCCAGAATGGATCGATGAAAATGTGAAAAAACAGCAAAATTTTTCTTCTTTTTCTGTTGCTTTACGCCGTATCCATGCGCCCATTAATACCAACGATCTATCCTTAGAAAGTACAGCACGCAAACGTCTTGCCTATGATGAATTGCTCGCTTGTCAATTGGCGCTAGGACTCGTGCGTTTGAAAACCAAATCTCTTGTTGGCACTTCTCGACCATCAACAGGAATTTATACTAAAAAATTGCTTAATGTCCTCCCCTTTCAACTCACAACCGGACAAAAAAAAGCAGTAGAAGATATCGCGAATGATCTTGCTTCGCCAGAACCGATGCTAAGACTGCTTCAAGGTGATGTAGGCGCAGGAAAAACTGTTGTTGCATTGATGGCAATGGCACAAATTGCTGAAAATTCAGGACAATCAGCTTTAATGGCACCAACCGAAGTGCTTGCCAGGCAACATTTTTCCACCATTGCTCCTCTTGCCGAAAAAGTCGGATTACAAACAACTCTTTTAACAGGACGAGAAAAAGGGAAATTGCGGACAAATATCTTGAATGATATTCAATCAGGTCAAGTTTCTATTATCATCGGAACCCATGCTCTCATACAAAACAGCATTACTTATAACAATCTTGCCTTAACCATTATCGATGAACAACACCGTTTTGGTGTCCATCAACGTATCGCTCTTACAGAAAAAGGCAATAAACCTGATATGCTGGTTATGACCGCCACGCCCATTCCGCGCACACTTGTCTTAACAGCTTTTGGTGATATGGATGTATCTAAAATTACAGAAAAACCAATGGGACGACAACCCATTACAACAGCAATGCTTTCTTTGAAACGTCTTCATGAGCTTATAGAGCGAATCGCAATTGCCTTAGAAAAAGGAGAAAAGCTCTATTGGATTTGTCCTTTAGTGGAGGAATCGACAGCTCTTGATCTCACTTCAATTGAAAACCGCTTTGCATTTCTCCATGAACGCTTTGGTGCACACGTTGGTATGATCCATGGAAAAATGTCTACAGCAGAAAAAGAAGCCGCTATGGCATCTTTTAAATGTGGAAATACACGTATTTTAGTTGCAACCACCGTCATTGAAGTGGGAGTAGATATTCCAGATGCTTCGATCATTATCATCGAACACGCGGAACATTTTGGCCTTTCACAATTGCACCAATTACGTGGACGTGTAGGACGAGGCAATAAAAAATCTTCCTGCATTTTGCTCTATAAAGACCCACTGACTAAAACAGCAGCAACACGCCTTAATATTATCCGCAATACAGAAGATGGTTTTGAAATCGCTGAAGAAGATTGGCGCCTGCGAGGCGAAGGAGAGCTTTTAGGTACCAAACAATCCGGAGTCCCTGAATTTCATATAGCAAACCTTGCAGTTCATAGCGATCTTTTGTCAATGGCAAGAAAAGATGCTCGTTTATTTTTACAACGCGATCCTCATCTTTCTTCTCAGCAAGGACAAGCTTTACAGTTGCTGCTTTATCTTTTCGGACACGATGATGCTACACGCCTCTTGCGAGCAGGATAACAAAGCCCCTCTAATAAAAAATTAAAATACCTCTCTGTTCAAATACGATTTTCTCTCTTAGAATAAACCATAAATGATCTATACAATCCCTTACCATCTTTATGCTTCATGAAAGAGTGACAAACCAACAACAGCATCTTTTCTTTCAATCTAAATTATTCTTGCATTAAAACAGTAGAAGAAATATTGCGCCTTTTTCTATCATTATATTCACATAGCTGATCCATTTTTTGACAGGTCAGAAAATATTTTTTATTTTATCGTAAAGAATTTAGAAAGAAAAATCCCGTCTCCGATATTCTCGTTCAACAGAGAAAAGTGGAAAAAATAAGCTATCATTATAAATCAATTTCTTACACTTGATTATTCTCCCAAAGATTCAGAAATATACTTTTATTCAACTGTGACTGATTTTGCTAAATTACGGGGTTGATCGACATCTGTTCCTAATAAAACAGCCGTATGATAAGCGATTAACTGAACAGGGAGTGCATAAATAATAGGAGAAATGAATTCTGGAACATCTGGCAAAGTGATCGTTGATAAAGTCTTAAGACAAGCTACTTCTGCTCCTTTTTTATCGGTTATTAAAATAATACGACCATTACGTGCTACCACTTCTTGCATATTAGAAAAAGTTTTTTCAAACCACCGATCATAAGGTGCAACAACAATAACAGGTATTGTCTCATCCACCAAAGCAATTGGTCCATGCTTCAACTCACCCGCCGCATAACCTTCAGCATGAATATAAGAAAGCTCTTTCAGTTTAAGGGCTCCCTCCAAAGCAATCGGATAAGAAGTCCCACGTCCCAGATAAAGAACACTTTTTGCATTCACTAAATCACGACAAATACATTCAATTTTGCTCTCTAATTTTAAGACCCCATTTAAAATACGTGGAACTTCTGCCAATTGTTGTACCAATTGCTGTTCCATTTGAGCTGAGAGATAGCCACGTTGTTTAGCAGCACTAAGTGCTAGTGATGCAAGCGTTGCTAATTGACAGGTAAAAGCTTTTGTTGACGCAACACCAATTTCCGGTCCGGCAAGTGTTGGGAAAATAAAATCAGCCTCCCTTGCCATTGTTGATTGCTCTACATTCACAATTGTTGCTGTTTTTACACCCCGCTCATGACAATAACGCAAAGAAGCCAATGTATCAGCTGTCTCACCAGATTGAGAAACAAACAGCGACAACACATCAGACGTTATAGGAGGTTCACGATAACGAAACTCCGAAGCAACATCATTATCAACACTTAAAGCGGCAAATTTCTCAAACCAATAGCGTGCAACTAAGGTTGAATAATAAGCCGTTCCACAACTCGCAAAAAGGAGACGACGAACATTTTTCCAATCAATCAAATTCTCAAATGATCGAACAGCATAATTTCCAAGATCAAGATAATGCGCCAAATTATGAGAAATCACTTCAGGTTGTTCAAACATTTCCTTGTGCATAAAATGACGATGATTACCCTTAGAAATCAATAAAGCCTCTTCAAGTAATGTTGTCACAGGACGTTTTACCGGTTGATTATATACATCATAAATTGTGACGCCTTCCCGTGTGAGAACAGCCCAATCCCCATCTTCCATATAGCTAATATGATCAACGAATGGTGCCAAAGCAATCGCATCTGACCCTACAAAAAATTCATCTTTTCCATAACCAATTGCCAGAGGTGGACCAGAACGAGCCGCAATCATAAGGTTATCTTCACCTTCGAAAATAAGAACAATAGCAAAAGCCCCCTGCAGCCTTTTCCAACTGATACGTACAGCTTCTTGCGGACAAAAACCTTCTTTTAATGCACGCGTTATTAAATGTGCAATAACTTCCGTATCCGTCTCTGTTTCAAAGATATAACCATCTTCTATGAGTTCCTTTTGCAATTCTACAAAATTTTCAATAATACCATTATGAACAATCGCAAGCCTTTCAGTCACATGGGGATGCGCATTGCGTTCAACAGCAATTCCATGCGTAGCCCACCGGGTATGACCAATTCCTAAACTTCCCTCAAGAGGTGTTTTTTTTAATTTTTCTTCTAAATGAACAAGCTTCCCCTCAGCACGTACACGATAAAGATGCTCATTATGGACTGTTGCCACCCCAGATGAATCATACCCTCTATATTCAAGACGTTTTAACCCCTCAACCAAAGAGGACGTAACACACCTCTTTCCAATAATTCCAATAATTCCACACATTAAAAAGCTCCAACCCACATCTTAAGATTTAAATCTTATAAAATAATCCAACAGCCTTTATTTAAAACTATAAATAATAAAATAATTCAAACATGGAGTACGGCAATTTTTAAGAATAAACATTCTATCCATCGTTAGATTAACACGAAACAAAGGAATAGACTGAAAATAATCATTTTTTCTGTTTGTTTTCTAACAAGCGCTCTCGAAATTTTGTCGCATAGCCCTCTTTTATAACCTGTCGTGCACGCCCAAAGGCCATACTGTTCATAGGAATATTTTCAGTAATGACACTTCCTGAAGCAACATAAGAGCCATCCCCTATTACCAATGGGGAAACAAGTGCCGTATTAGACCCAACAAAAGCATGATCACCAATTATGGTTTTATATTTGTTAAATCCATCATAATTACAAGTAATCGTACCAGCTCCAATATTGGTATGTGCACCAATTTCGGCATCACCAATATAACTTAAATGATTGATTTTAGAAGATTCTCCTACCTTAGCTTGTTTGACTTCACAAAAATTTCCAATCTTTACGGACTTCGCCAACTCTGTTCCAGGACGCAAACGTGCATAGGGACCAATCTGTGCATCCTTACCAACCACAGCACCCTCGAGATAACTAAATGCATGAATAACAGCACCAGATTGTACTTTCACGCTTAATCCAAAATAAACATTTGGTTCTATCACCACCCCTGGTTCAATTTCTGTATCATAAGAAAAATAGAGTGTCTCTGGTTTTAAGAGTGTAACACCCGATAACATTAAATCGCGCGCTTTACGTTTTTGCCACAAAGAATCAGCCTCAGAAAGCTCAAGACTGTTATTAATTCCTACAATATCTTCAAAAGGAACTTCAACAACACGCACATCTAATCCTTCGCGTGTTGCAAGAGCAGCAATATCTGTTAAATAATATTCTTTTTTCACATTGTTATTACCAACCTTCTCTAAAAGAGAAAGTGCATGTTTTCCACGCATAGCGAGTATTCCACCGTTACAAAAAGAAATCTTTTTTTCTTCATCGCTAGCGTCTTTTTCTTCTACAATTGCGATCAATTGACCATTTTTCTCGAGAAGACGCCCATAACCTGTTGGATTTTGGGTATGAAAACCTGCAAAAACAACATCTGCTCCATCAGCAAGCTGTGCACGCATTTGATGCAATGAATCTTGCTGAATGAGAGGCGTATCCCCAAAAACGATGAGAACATCATCCACTTCCTTTTGCAAAGCTAAACGAGCAGATAAAACAGCATGAGCTGTTCCTAAACGCGCTTTTTGCTCAAAAATCATCGCATCTTTTACAAATGACTGAACAACGTGCGTAACCTCCTTAGCACCAAATCCCACAACGACTGCTAATTGTGAAGGGCCTGCCAATTCTATTTGTTTTAGAACATGGCATATAAGAGGCAATCCAGCCATTTTATGAAGTACCTTAGGCAGAGACGATTTCATGCGTGTCCCTTCACCTGCAGCAAGAACAATAGAAAGACAACTTCTAATCATAAAAACACATAAGACTAACGAGAAAATCCAAAAAAATTCATAATATCGTGCCAACGAATATCTTCAATATAACTCAACGAAGGATAATGTTCTAAAAGCCAAAATGAAAGATCCTGCATAGAGCCTGTTAAAAACAAAATCCCTGTAAGAATAAGAAAAACACCAATAATTTTTTCAACTTTTCCTAAATGAATACGAAAAGCTCCTAAAAATCGCATAAAACTGCTCGAAAATAAAGCTGCCAACATAAAAGGAATAGCAAGACCTAATGCATAAACCGCTAACAGAACAGCTCCCTCTCCCACAGTTTCTTTTGTTCCAGCAAGCGTTATAATAGGGCCTAAAATGGGGCCAATACATGGTGTCCAACCAAAAGCAAAAGCTAAACCAATAATATACGCGCCTAAAGGACCAGCAGGTGTTTTTTTGGTCTGAAAACGCGCTTCACGAAATAAAAAAGCGATCTTAAAAATCCCCAAAAAATTTAAACCAAAAATAATAATGACAATTCCAGCAGCAAGGGCAAACCAGTCACGATAATAACCGATGAATTTCCCAATTGTGCTAGCACTGGCACCTAAAGCAACAAAAACAGTCGTAAACCCGAGAACAAAAGCAATAACAGAAGACAATAAAGCCCACCGTATAAAGACTTTCTCATCACGATTTTCTGAACGAAAATCATCAATACCAACACCTGCCATATAGCACAAATAAGGAGGAACTAATGGCAAAACACAGGGCGACAAAAAAGAAAGTGCCCCAGCAAAAAACACACCAACTGTTGAAATTTCAATCAAAACTCATACCCCGTCTCTCATTATAGTTTACCCCCATGAACAATGATCAATCCACATCTTCATCAATTCGTTGCATATTTTGCTCATTCGCCACCACACTTATATCTTCATCATGACCAGAAACGACTGAAAAAACTTTTTGATAGATTTTATCTTTATTTTTAGCAATTGCAATATACTCTCCCTCCGCTAACACGAGTGAAACATAAGCACCAACTGTTTCATAAACGATATCACCAGAATCATTAGCAAGAGACCAACTTGTATCTGCAAGCGCTTCCCCTCCTTCTTGTCGTACCAGCTTTAAGACAATCTGAGCAGCCTGATGTTCAAGGGTAACTTCTGTCATTTTACCAGCATCCACTTGAATATCGGAACGAGCCGTCGCATTAATAGAACCATAATGGGAAGCAACATGGTAGCGTCCAGCTTTTAAACGTATAACTGATTGGGGTTTAACATTTGATAAAATCACCCCCGTATCATCATTTTCTTTTTCATCCTCATAAATGGTAAAACGTAATTCCTTTTCATTCATTACACCATTGAGTAGTGTTGCATTTAAAATGACACCACCAGCCTCAAGATTAAAGTTTTTTACAAGACTCTGTCCATTTTTTAAACGAATATGGCGCACAGCACTCATATGACCAAATGAGACATGAACAAGATAACTTCCTGGTTCGAGATCAAAACGTGCACTCCCTCCCTTATGGATTGCCACTAATGGTAATTTATTATCAATCCCTAAAATAGGGGCATAAACCCGCCAGACAAGCCCTTTTTCAATATCCGGATGACTATTTGTTAATCGAGCATTCAAAATGAGTTGTGTTTGAGATGCTACATTTTCTTTTTCCTGCTCTTGAGACTTTACAATAAAACTCCTTGACTGTCCCTGCTGCTGATCTTTCCCTTCTCCTTCTTCAGAAAAAGCACAGTGGCTCCAGATTAATAAAGCAAGCACCACGCACAACCATACACATCGGTGCACTATTTTTATAAGAATACCCATTTTCACATTGTTGACCAACATGATATTTTTTTCAAGAAACAATATCACAAAGCCATCATTTTAAATTGAAAAACTCACACCACAACCACATGATGAAACAGCATTGGGATTGTGGATTTGAAAAGACTGCCCCATAAGATCATCAACAAAATCAATCTCAGCTCCTTCCATGAAAGGAAGTGATAGCAAATCAATAAACACAACTGCCCCATCTTTTTTGAGAACGAGGTCATCTTTACACATTTCAGAAACCAAGTCATATTTATAAGAAAAACCAGAACATCCACCACCTTCAACAGAAATACGCAATGCTATTTTATCGGGTTCACGCAAAAGTATCTGTGCAATTTTTTTGGCAGCAACATCTGAAATTTTCACATTCATTTTATATATCCTTGCATTAAACCATCAAGAAAGAGTATCCCATACTCAAAGAGCAGTTTATTTGTCATAAACCACTCTCAATTTTAAGATGATAATGGGCAACTTGCAATGGATATAGGCAATATCAACTTTAATTACCAATCTCGAGCAGTGTACAGTGCTCATCCGCAAACAAGCCGTGGTAGATTATTCCATGAAACGATGAGCACCACACGCTCACCTTTTCAACGAGATAGAGATCGTATTATCCATTCTAATGCATTTCGACGTCTTAAACATAAAACGCAAGTGTTTATTGCTGACGAAAGCGATCATTATCGTACTCGCCTAACCCATTCTATAGAGGTCTCTCAAATTGCAAGAACATTAGCCCGTGCCCTTTGTCTTGATGAAGACCTTGCCGAAGCCATTGCCCTTGTTCACGACTTTGGACACACGCCCTTTGGCCATGCTGGAGAAGATGCACTTAATGAAGCCATGGTACATTATGGCGGCTTTGATCATAATGCACAAGCATTACGCATTGTCACAAAACTAGAACAGCGCTATGCAAATTTTGATGGACTTAACCTTACATGGGAAACCCTCGAAGGACTTGTAAAGCATAATGGTCCCCTTTTAGGTCCTCACGCGAAGAATAAGGAGGTTCCTATCGATATTTTACAATACAATGCAGAGCAAGACCTTGCACTCGATTGTTTTGCAGGACTAGAAGCGCAATGTGCTGCTATTGCAGATGATATCGCATACAATGCGCATGATATTGATGATGGTCTACGTTCACAATTTTTAACACTCGATCAATTTGAACATGTTTCACTAACAGCAGCAATATTAAAAGATATAACAGATGAGCATCCCCACCTCGACCAAGCGCGTCGCGGTTACACACTTGTACGAAGACAAATAACAACCATGGTTGAAGATGTTATCAAACAATCACAAGAAAATTTAGCACGCATCAAACCAACAAGCATAAACGATATTCACCAAGCAAAACAAACTATTGTCACCTTTTCACCAACAATGACCGTTTATGAAAAAGAGCTAAAAAAATTTTTATTTAAAAATCTTTACTACCATGAACAAGTTCTTAGTCGTCGCAATGCAGCAAAATGCATTGTACAAAAATTATTCAATTGTTATTATGAAAATCCAAATACAATGCCTGAAAGTTGGCAGAGCAAAACAGTGCACTTAAAAAATCAAGAGTTAGCACGTTTGATTGCTGACTTTCTTTCAGGCATGACAGATCACTACGCTCTACGTGAATATCACCGTTTATTTGACCATACAGATAATTTCGTCTAATGGCTTTTGGCATCATCATGGAAGCTAAATATGAATATCTTTAAAAACTTCGAAAAAAAAATTAAGAGATCAATTGAATTATCTGATATAAAAGGAAAAAATGGAGAAGATCTAGATTTATCAAAAATCACTGTTGATCCTCCGCGTGATTCCTCCCATGGTCATTTATCAACCAATGCTGCTATGGTGCTTGCAAAATCTATTGGAATCAATCCACGTGCACTTGCAGATAAAATCATAGAACTTCTTAAAAATGATTCCTCTATCGAAAATATAGATGTTGCCGGTCCTGGTTTTATAAACATAAAGCTTACAAAATTATTTTGGCAAGATGCTATAAAATCCATGCTTGAATCAGGCACTTCTTATGGTCGTATCCCAATGGGACAAGGAAAACGCGTCAATGTTGAATATGTCTCAGCAAATCCGACAGGACCAATGCACGTAGGACACTGCCGCGGAGCGGTTGTTGGAGATGTTCTCTCCAATTTGCTGCAATTTACGGGCTATAACATTACGAAAGAATATTATATCAATGATGCTGGTCAACAAATCGAAGTCCTCGCCCACTCTGTACTATTGCGCTATCGTGAGGCTCTTGGGCGAGAAATTAATGAAATTCCAGAAGGGCTCTATCCTGGAGAATACTTGATACCATTGGGACAATCACTTGCTCAAGAGTTTGGTGACCAACTCCTCACGATGGATAAAGATGAAGCCTTATCTCTTGTGAAAGAACGTGCAATTCATGCAATGATGACTATGATTCGCGAAGATTTGGCTGCTCTTAATATTTATCATGATATCTTTTTCTCTGAGCGAATGCTTTATGCAGATAATGCACGCGCCATTCGTAACACCATCAACGACCTCACTTTAAATGGTTATATCTACAAAGGAAAACTCCCCCCTCCCAAGGGACAAAATACAGAAGATTGGGAACCAAGTGAACAAACTTTGTTCCGTTCAACAAATGTTGGTGATGATCAAGACCGTGTTTTAGTCAAATCTGATGGTTCTTACACTTATTTTGCTGCTGATGTTGCCTATTTTCGGGATAAATTTAATCGTCATTTTGATGAAATGATTTATATTCTAGGCGCAGACCATGCTGGCTATGTAAAGAGGCTAGAGGCAATGGCAAAAGCAATTTCTGGGGATAAAGCTAAATTAAGCGTCTTCTTATGTCAATTGGTAAAACTTTTTCGCAACGGTCATCCTGTACGCATGTCAAAAAGAGCAGGATCTTTTGTCACTCTACGGGATGTTGTCGAAGAGGTTGGGCGTGATTCTGTGCGTTTTATGATGCTATACCGTAAGTGTGAAGCACCTCTTGATTTTGATTTTGCAAAAGTAACAGAACAATCAAAAGATAACCCCATCTTTTACGTACAATATGCAAGTGCTCGTTGTCACTCAGTCTTTCGTCAAGCACAAGAAGCGCTTCATATTAAAAACTTTTCAAATGATACATTAATCGCCCATCTTCATCGATTAACAGATGACCATGAAATATTGTTAATACGCAAACTTTCTGAATATCCACGTATCATTGAACAGGCCGTCGTTCACAAGGAACCGCATCGATTAGCGTTTTATCTTTATGACCTTGCTTCCAGCTTTCACACCCATTGGAATAAAGGGAGTGAAAATCTTAATTTACGCTTTATTCAACCTGATGATAAAGAGTTATCCTTTGCAAGATTGGGGTTGATACAAGCTGTTATTAATATTTTATCATCAGGACTTACCATCATAGGAGTCGAAGCACCAATAGAAATGCGTTGAAAAAGTTCTATAAATACATACAATAGATACTCTATTGATAAACTTTTTCATGTATCCTTGCATGAGAGGGGGAAAATTTATAATTTTAATATAACAAATCAAAATCAACCATTGATTGCACGCAGATGCAAATCACCATGTGAGAAAAGCTATGAGCGATAACGATCGCAAAAATCTACACGAAACAAAACACAATCATGAACACCATGATCCTTTGGAAAGGCTCACGCGCATTTTTAATCCGCACAAACAAAGCGGAAACCAAAATGAGCAATCTTCTTTACAGACAGATCGATCAAGATCTCACCCCGAAACATCATCCCATGATGATGATTTTGATTTGTCCTTTCTAGAAGAGGAACTTGAAAATAATTTAGCACATGACTTACCGTTTGATGATCAAAAAAAACAATGGGACTTGCATGCAACCAGCAACGCAACAGCCTCAGATATTGCACAAGTTGCTTCTTTCAACCATTCAAAACAAAATAATTTATCTGAAGAGAAATATTCTTCACCTAGCAGTCATGATGAAGAACAAATTTTAGATGAGCTTTCTCCATTACCAATCCCAAAGAATCAATCTCCTCAACAGAAAACAACAGTAACCAGTGCTGATCCTTTTCTTGAAAAAAGTAATCTTATTTCACAATCAGAATCAGAAAATTTCTTTTTTGATAAATCTGAAAGGCGCGAAAATAAGAAAGAGATTCCAGAATCTGTTGAACGAACCAATCGTTTTTCACAAACAAATTCAGAACAGCCTGAGACTACGAATATACAACAAACTTATGATGACAATCAAAACCTCTATGACACTCCCATAAACCATCCCTATAAAATTTCAGCTGATCAAGAAAATTGGATCAAAAAAGATTATCCTGATGTCTCCTCTTCTACAGAGGAAAGTGAGTTTTTCTCATCTTCTAACCTTGTGTCAGAAAGACAAAACACTGCAAAAAACCAAACAAAAAGTACCCTCTCCTCACCTTTGGATTCTTCACCAGTTGATAGACAATCTTATTTAAAGGGAGCTTCACAAGAAGATCATAAAACCAATTATCCGCATTTTTTTGAAGAAAACCCCTCACAACAAGAAACTTATAGCGAAAAAGTTTCAATATATAATGAGGCTCAACCCCAATACATCAATAACACCGAAGGTGCCTCTAACCCAAATAGAGAAATTTCATATAATGAAAATAATTCAGATGAGTTTCTTTCCTCATCAGCCTCTTTGAATACAAAACAAACGGATGGCTTTTTTGCCCATAACTGCACGCACAGAGACACTCCCCCTCCCAATGTTGATACTTATAAATTTTCAGAAGAAATCGTAGAAAAAACTGGCCCTATTATGGTTCCAGAAGTCCCGTATGAAGCACCAGAATATGATGTGCCAGCTAGTAGTGGTTTAGAAGAAGAATTTGCTGATGTACTTAATGTAGGAAATGTCCCAACGGATAATTTTTCTCAAAAACAACAGAAAAATGAGGTTTTTAGTGAAGTTTTTCATCAGTCTATGCAAAATTCAAAAGAAAGTGTTTATATAAACTCTAAAGAACAAAATTCCGACTATTTTTCTTCTGCCAATATGGAATATAATTTTTCCCCTTTTAGCGAGAATTCATCATACACAAGCTCAAATGAAGTTCCCACGCATCCACCAGCTCCTCCTCCCTTAAAAAGTTTTATTTTTGGTAAAACTTTTATTAAAGGTATTTTTATACTTATTTTAATAGGAATTGGGTTTGCTGGTTATTCGCACTTTTTTATGCCATCACAAAAAAATGAAGAAACGATCATTATCCACGCTGATAATACGCCTTTTAAATTCAAACCAGAAACAACTGAGACGAAAAATGATGTTGCACATAATTTAGATATCTATAAACAAACAACTGAACAAAATGAGAAACAAGAAAATACACAACAATTTCTTATTGATAACTCTGAACAACCTGAAAATTTAAAAGAATTAAACCCTGAAGAATCTTCAAACGTTTCATCTTCTTCTTTAAAAGAATCTGATGTCGAAGATGCAGTCACAGAAGCCATAAACCATACTATTCCCACGCAAGAAGTACAAACTGTTATTGTAAATCAAGATGGTACAGTTACACTAGCTCCCGTACATCAAACAAAGAGCAAAACTGCTGCTCAATCTGAAGAAAACATTGATCAAACTCCTAATGAACTTCAAGATTCGTCCCTTGTTTCGTCGCATGATTCGGATATAAACAATCAAGAAATAGACCTTGATCTCAAAAATAATATTGATAAAATAATCGCAGAAAATACTTCTAGCTCAAATATTGAAGAAAAATTTATCCCTATTCCTTCTCATGCAGAAAGAAATACACAAGTTGAAACACCCGCCGCATCTCGCCCCACATCACCAAACAGAGTCGCAGCACAAAATTCAGAAAGTTATTACGTACAACTTGCATCTCAGCCAACGCATGAGCTAGCTAGAAGTTCTTTAAAAAATATGAAATCTAAATTTGGATTCCTTATCGGTGCCCGTTCTTTAAATATTCAACCCGCTTTTATACCAGGAAAAGGTACTTATTACCGTGTTCGGATTCAAACACAAGACCGTAATGAAGCCATAAATCTTTGTGAATCCATTAAAAGTTCTGGAGGAAGTTGCTTCATCACACGCTAAACCAATAATGCAACGGTTGTTAAAACCGTTGCATTATTTATTTCCATACCATTTAATTACTTATCAAAAACTTCAGAAATTAAAATCGTCTAATCTTTTTTATGTCTCTTTTTATGTCTTTGTTCTGACTTTATTCTTTAATCTACATCGATTTGCGTCCTATCTAAAAGATTATATTTATGAAAAAATCACTCCGTACCCTTATAAGTGTAAGGTACAGAAGGAAGCGAATTTAAATCTTTTTTGGGCGTTGTTACGCTTTGGCTTGTTTCTGGAGTATTATAACGCGAACTATGTTCAGGAGATTTTGCAAAAAAAGATCCTAAAAAACCAAAAACAAACCAGATAATAACGACCGCAAGAAGAATAGCAAAAATACCCTTAGCAATTGAAACACGTTGTTCACTATCTCTTCTTTCTGCTGCCATACGTTCTTCATATGTGTGATAATTTTTATCAATCATAGTAGATTCCTTTTCTCAATTCCCTTACCTTTTAATTTCTAGACAATATGCATATATGAAATTATTCAGATACCTATTTTGAGAAAACGATAATTATAGAAAAAAGTTCCAGCTTACTTTATAAAGTTGAGAAAAAGAGGCGAGAATAGAATTAAAATATCTATAATAGCCTTTGAATTCTATAATAAACCTCTTTGTGTTTTATAATAAAACATTGACACAAAGGTTTTGTTAATAATAGAGTTGTGATCAAAATATCTCATTATTTTTATTAATAAAAATGAAACATACTCAAAAGGTTTTTTATGAAATCTCCTATATCGTCGCTTCCCTTTAAAATAGAAAAACACCCATCTCCTCTGTCAGAAGAAAAATGTGAAGAAATTTTAAAAAATCCCGGTTTTGGTCAATTTTTTACAGACCACATGTGTACTATTCAATGGACTGAAGACAAAGGCTGGCATAATGCCATCATTTCTCAATATAAAGCTTTAGAAATTAACCCTGCAAGTACCGTTTTACATTACGGACAGGAAATTTTTGAGGGTTTAAAAGCATATCGAGCAAAAGATGGGCGCATCTTGCTCTTCCGTCCTGATGCCAATGCACAACGCTTTATAGAATCAGCGAGGCGTTTAGCTATGCCAGAATTGCCAAAAGATATTTTTCTGGATGCCGTTCATCAATTAGTAAAAATTGATCAAAAATGGGTTTCTGATCATCCCAACGCTAGCCTCTATATCCGTCCATTTATGTTTGGCAATGAAAACTTTTTGGGAGTCCGCCCTTCTCAAGAATATCTTTTTTGTATCATAGCCTCTCCAGTTGAATCCTATTTCAAAGGAGAAGAAAAATCTGTCAGTGTATGGATTGAAACAGATTATAGCCGCGCTGGTCCAGGGGGCACAGGCGCTGCAAAATGTGGCGGAAACTATGCAGCAAGCTTACTGGCACAAAAGTGTGCAACGCAAAATAATTGTAGCCAAGTACTCTTCCTTGATATGGTTGAGCATAAATGGATTGAAGAACTTGGTGGTATGAATGTCTGCTTTATTATGGCAGATAGTACACTTGTAACCCCTGCGCTTAACGGCACTATTCTTCCAGGGATAACTCGTGATTCAATCTTAAGATTAGCTCAACAAATGGGATTAAAAATAGAAGAGCGTCCTTATTCTTTTGCAGCACTTCAAGAAGATGCAAAGAGTGGACACCTTAAAGAAGTCTTTGCTTGTGGTACAGCTGCCGTTGTCACATCAATTGGTCGTTTTAAATATAAAGGGGGAGAATTTATTATTGGAAATGAAACAGTTGGAGAAGTTACAAAGCAGCTTCGTACACAATTGGTTGGCCTTCAAAAAGGGAACATAGAAGATAAAAATGGCTGGGTTCATTCTGTCCAGCTCTCATAATAATAAGATATTCTCATATCTATAAATGCTTCCATGAAAATAGATTCATGGAAGCGTATTTCCTAAAAAACTCCCTCTATTTTTAATGACGAAAAAAGAAAACATTAATCAAATTTTGAATGATCTCTATGCTGCGCTTTAATATTACGGACTGTACCCGTATGGGAGCGCATTACGAGAGTTTCCGTTTGAATGTAACGAGATGTAAATTTAACACCAGAAAGCATATTGCCATCTGTCACCCCTGTTGCTGCAAACAAAACATCACCCTTTGCCATTTCTTCCATTGTATAAGCTTTATTGGGATCACTAATCCCCATTTTAGCTGCACGAGCAATTTTCTCTTCTGTATCTAGCAGCAAACGACCTTGCATCTGTCCTCCAATGCAGCGCAAAGCAGCAGAAGCTAAAACACCTTCAGGTGCTCCCCCAATCCCCATATAGATATCAATACCTGTTTCTTCTGGATCAGTTGTATCAATAACAGCAGCAACATCTCCATCCCCAATCAAGCGAATCGATGCCCCTGTCGCTCGTACTTCATTAATTAATTTTTCATGACGAGGCCTATCCATAATACAAACAACAATCTGATTAACAGCCACTCCTTTAGCCTTCGCAAGAGCATGGATATTATCGGTAGGACAAGCATCTATATCTACTACTCCCTTTGGATAACCAGGACCAATAGCAATTTTTTTCATATAAACATCAGGAGCGTAAAGGAGATTACCTTTTTCAGCAATTGCAACTACTGCCAAAGAATTGGCAATATTTTTAGCACAAAGTGTTGTTCCCTCTAGTGGATCAAGTGCAATATCGATCGCCAATCCACTTTGAAGACCTACTTTTTCTCCAATATAAAGCATAGGCGCTTCATCCCGCTCACCTTCACCAATCACCACTGTACCATCAATAGGCAATCGATTAAGTTCCTGCCGCATTGCATCTACAGCAGCCTGATCCGCAGCTTTTTCATCGCCACGCCCGCGCCAGCGTGCAGCAGCAACAGCAGCACGTTCAGTAACACGTACCAATTCAAGCGTCAAAATACGATCAAGTCCATTTAAAACCTTCTGAGTTGTGGGCATATGAAAAAATCCTACCGAATGAATACCAGAAAAAATATGATTCCTTATTAAATACTAAGAATAAAGTTTTTGGCAAAGATGAAAATTTTCCACAAGAGATAAGAGAACTCAAGCTTGCCTTTTTGTCATTATCAAGAAAGTTATCAATTCTCTGCCATAGGCTCAATACGAATAAATTGAGATTTTGCAACAAGATGTCCATCTTTTTCAATTTCTGCAAGTGCCTGTCGTACATTCACCTCTGTTGTTTCATGCGTAATTAAAATAATTGTTTTTTCAATTTGATCTTCTACAAAAGATCTTTGAACAATCGACTCCAATGAGATGTGATTATCAGCCATATGCCTTGCAACCGCAGCAAAAACACCAGTACGATCATGAACATTTAAACGAATAAAATAACCCCCTGCATGCTGCGAAATACGTGCTTTTTTATGAGGAGCAAGTTCTAATGCTGGACGTCTTAAAACAGGTGCATACTGAAAACCAGAACGCGCTTTTGCTATATCAGCTAAATCACCAATAACGGCTGATGCTGTTGCCATTCCTCCGGCGCCAGGACCAGAAAACAGTAATTCACCTAATAAATCACTTTGAATAGAAAGAGCATTGGTTACGCCATTTATCTGTGCAATCATTGAAGATGTTGGTACCATTGTCGGATGAACGCGTTGCTCTATTCCAGAATCCGTTTTTAATGCAACCCCTAAAAGCTTAATCCGATACCCTAATTCATCAGCTGCTCGAATATCAATTTGCGAAATATTATGAATTCCTTCAACATAAACATCATCTAATGAAACAGCTGTTCCAAATGCCAAGCTTGTCAACAAAGCTAATTTATGAGCAGTATCATTTCCCTCAATATCAAAACTTGGATCTGCTTCAGCATACCCAAGTCTCTGTGCATCTGCTAAACAATCTTTAAATGAAAGACCTTCCGTAAACATGCGTGTTAATATATAATTACAGGTTCCATTGAGAATACCATAAATTCGCGATATGTGATTACTGACAAGTGATTCTCTCATCGCTTTGATGACAGGAATTCCCCCTGCAACAGCTGCTTCAAAATGAAGAAAAACACCCTTTTTTTCTGCAATTATAGCCAGCTCTACTCCATGTCGAGCAAGAAGGGCTTTATTGGCTGTTACAACATGATGTCCCGCCTCAAGCGCTCTCTTAACAGCGGTGTACACCACATCCAATTCACCACCAATTAACTCTACAAAAACATCAATCTCATCAGAAGCAGCCAACTCCACAGGTGAATCAAACCATTTTATATCACTGAGATCAATTCCACGATTACGGTTTTTATCGCGCGCACTAACAGCAACGACTTTGATGAATCGCCCACATTGACAAGCTAAACTATTCGCTTTTTCACATAGAGCTCGAACAACTGAAGTACCAACCGTACCAAGTCCCGCAACACCAACTTTTAAAGCTTCTGCCATTATTAACCACTGATCCCTATTTTCACCAAAAAATCGTTTAAATGATGTGCCAATCAACACAAAGAGTACTTACATCCATAAGAACAAAAGAAATACTCCGCTCTATTCACTTCATGTTCTCCAATAGAATTATCCCCGCTTGTTCAATCAACATTCCTAAAAATATAATATTTATTGTCTTCAAAGATTTCAGAATCTTTATAAAATATCTAATTAAGAATGAAAATCTGTAAAACTGATAAATGCAAGTTGCCATAAAGAAAAGTTTTAAAAAATAATCAATAACAAGTTAAAGAATATTAAGGACTTAGTAAGAAAGAATAAAAACATCTCTTCTAAATTAACAAATACGGAACAAAAAACATTCTTTCATATGATAAATTAAGAGAATGGATAAAACAAAGTAGATCAGTAAATAATAACACATTTCTTCCTACCATTCCATAGTTTGAACTATAAATCTTTAATGCAAAAATCTTAATGCACTTATATATCAAAATAGAACCTTACATTAAAGTAAAAACAAGAATTAATATGGCACACCATAATTCTGAAATATTATAAATATGGAGAATAAATTCGCAAAACTCAAATATTTTACCTAAACTTACTGCCACCCCTTTGAAAAACTAGCGAATTGAAATGACAAAAACCTCAATCTACCCTTTACCCATGCTAATTTGTTTTCAAATAAATAACCTTATCAACATGTGAGGGAACAAATGAAGGGGTTTTAATTTTAAATTCCTCATAATCATATAAAAGTAAAGATAAGAAAAATATTTTTAATATATTCTGTTAAAACTGCTTTAATATTTTCATTTTTATCATACAGAATCTATTTATATTTTTAAAACTGAAACTAATCTATGGATTATGCCTAAAAAACTTTTTTATGATTTGTATTATTTGTTTATTTGGTAATAAATATTGTCTTTTTACTTCATAAATTATACAGTTTTTTGCTTTATGATAAGTTCAAATGAGAAATCTTCTGTATAAAGGCTCTTTCAAGCAAGTTAAATAATATTCTCATGTGCAAGCAAAGATAACAAACGATAAAATATGCAAAAAATACACACATTTAAAATAATGTTTTGATCATTTTTGCCTACTACTCAAACTGAAAAGAAACAATCCAAACAGGAATTGCTCAAAAATTATTCAATAAAACACACTTTTTTCAAAAAAAATGACACAGAGGGCTTGCGAAGTAAAAAGATCCTCTCTATAAGCCTCATCAATGGTTTGCGCCCATCGTCTAGCGGTTAGGACATCGCCCTTTCACGGCGGAAACAGGGGTTCGATTCCCCTTGGGCGTACCATGTTTCTTTTTACTGTACACAATCTATTGATTTTCCATATATTTTTTAAAGTACGGGATACGTGGATAAAAGTTAGGGAATAGGATTTTTAACATTTCTCTATAAAGCACGCTTCGCACAATGTTTCTAATGTTTCTTTGAAGTCTGCTAACGCTTCTTGATGTAAGCCATCTAAAAGCCTCATAAACGCAACAACAGTTTCACGTTGCAACGGAGTAGAAGGTTTTATTATGATGCTTTTTCGACACGAATAGGCTTCTTTTTTTAAGAGAGAAGCCATAGCTTTATCTAAACCATAAAGCTCTATGATCTTTTCTTCCAATCCTACAGGAACAGATTTTTTTCCAATCTCTACAGAAGATAAAAATGCTACAGATATGTCTAATTTCTTAGCCATATCTAAGAGGCGTTCTGAATGATCAACCCGAAGTTTCCGTAAAATTTTACCAAAAGATGTAACCATATAAAAAGTCCTATTAGAGAAGAAATATTTCTTCTGATTCTAACAAATCTTTTTATGATTTTCTTCAATTATTGCGAATCAAGAGTTCTTTTCGGGGTGGTTTTTTAGCAAAACCAGAGGTCCAAAGAGTTTCTAATTCTAAAAAGTCAAAATCCTTAAAGATCTCTCTAACCTCATCACAATCATTCAGACTCAAAACAAATTTGCCTTGAATGCTTTTGAGAACTTTTGCCATACTCACAAAATCATCTTCAACAAAATTCCCAGAGCTGTAACATTTCTTCTTCACAAGATAAGGCGGGTCTAAATAAAATAAACTGTCGGGTGCATCAAAAAGTTCGACAACTCGCTCCCACGATAAATTTAAGATTGTTGTATCAAGAAGCTTCTGTCTAACACGCCGCATCCTTGATAACAGCTTATCGGGATTAAATGCTATAGGCTTTTTCCTTCCAAAGCTAAAAGAGACATAATCTTTTTTCCCATACATCACACAACGTTGGAGAAACAAAAAACGTGCGGCTCTTTCAACTTTGGAAAGGCTTTCTGGGGCAATAGATGCAAGTTCAAAAAACAACTGTCTTGAACAAACAAACCATTCTAGTCGTTTGGCTAAATCATCAAAGTCATTTTGAACACATTGAAACAGGTTCGTAATCTCTCCATTCAGATCATTAATAACGGAATATTTTGCTGGTCTTTTATTTAGGAAAATAACACCAGAACCTAAAAACGGTTCAACATAGGTTTCATGGTCAATATTATTTAAAATCGGTATAATTTTCTTACGCAGATAGTGTTTACCACCCATCCACGCAAACAATGTTTGTGTAAATTCTTGTTTCATCATATTTTTAAAGGAGAGATTTGATATCTAACTTTTTGTTATCCACTTTTTGAGGTGTGAGAAGCTATTCTCTACGGCGTCCACGAAACGGGAAAAATCTATTACAAACATAAAGAGGATGAAGGCAATCAATTTCATGATGCGTGACATCATCTTTAAGCCTTGATAGGTCTCTATCATCTCGTGAAGAAGCTGTTGTTCTTTTTCTGTAAGACCTT
>NZ_JBHIMO010000110.1:0-570 GCF_042194195.1 Bartonella sp. MR30HLJHH
GCTAAGGGCTGCTTCATCTGTTGTGTTTGGTGCATCAAGCACCACAATAGCACGCAGACGCTCTGCAATGCCAATCAGTTCTGCTGCGACGGGGTTGGCAGTTGCACCAGTTCCATTCTCTTCAATATTCACACTGGAAGGGCGTTTGTGTGTAAAGCCTGGAGCGATGAGAATGCGTGGTGTTTGTCCCACAATGGACCCCGCTCCAATCAAAGCATGGACGCCTTCATAAGCGCCATTTGCATTCACACCACCCAGAACATTGGTGAGTGTTGCATTTTCATTGTCACCTTCTTTCACACGGATGACAACAACAATTGCTCCCACTTGCTTGAAAATAAGATCAAGAGCATTGGGTAAAGTACCACGTTGTTTACCTGTTTTATCTAGTTTTGCTGCTTGTGAAAGAGAGCCTGCTATCAAAACCGGTGTATTAAGAGGAAAGACTTGTTCATCTGCATCAGGCGCTGTGCCAACAATTCCAATAACTGCCGATTGAACCGCGCGAAGGGGACGGGTGCCGTCGTCAACCTCGACAACTTCAACACCGTGTAGAAAACCTGTTGCCAT
>NZ_JBHIMO010000111.1:0-555 GCF_042194195.1 Bartonella sp. MR30HLJHH
TATGATTCCCTTGAAAGCTCATCTTTCTTATAGAGCGATTCTGGTTCTTTGAGAAAAAAACTAGAAAAGTCTATTTTCTGAGGGGCAGTTTTCTGACTCTTTGTTATAGCTTGATAGGCTTTTTCTATTTGTGAAAGTTGTTCTTTTTTTAATTCAAGCTGTTTTTTAAAGAGCTCAATAATTTCTCCTTTTTTTAAAAGCTGAAGGATTTCCAAATATTCTGCTGATAGAACAGGTTGTGGCGGTGAAGTAGGTTGTGGCGGTGGAGCAGATGATTGCAATTTTGCACATTTTTCTAGGATTCCAGTGCTGTCTTTTCCATACGTTCTCTTTTCAAATTCTGCATTTGTCACTGCTAGAACATTGCATACACTTGATGGATCTACGTCTATCTGTATTTTAGAAGGATCCCCTACAGCATGTGCCAAATTTATCATTCCCAAAAGGGTAATTATTCCTGTTATAACAAATCGCTTTTTCATATACTTGCTCGCTTGATTTCGTCAGGGATTGTTTTATTAATAGGCACACGGTTCCTATCATTGGGCTGTTTTA
>NZ_JBHIMO010000112.1:0-548 GCF_042194195.1 Bartonella sp. MR30HLJHH
TTGGATGCTTTTGAAAGTCGTAAAGCTGAATTAAAAAATGATGGTAAAGATGGGGATTGGTTTTTACCATTACGCCTTCATATTCTGCCCAAATTAGGCTGTCTTCCCGTTTCTGAGATTACACAAACAGAGATACGCAATGTTCTTGCCCCTATTTGGCATACAAAAGCTGGAACAGCTAATAGAGCTCTTATTCGTCTCAACCTTTGTCTCAAACATGCGGCTGCATTAGGATTGAATGTTGATTTACAAGCAGTAGAAAAAGCACGCGCGCTCTTAGGTAAACAACGTCATAAAACGCAAAATTTACCAGCCATGGATTGGAGAGAGGTTCCGGCTTTTTATAAAACACTCTGTGAAGCATCAACCATAACACAACTGGCTTTGCGTTTGCTTATTCTGACAGGCGTTCGTACCAATCCTTTACGTCATATTCATAAAGATCAAGTTGAGGAGGATATATGGACCATTCCTGCTGAGAATATGAAAGGAAGGCGTGATGCTACAACAGAATTTCGCGTGCCTCTATCAACAGAAGCATTAGAAAT
>NZ_JBHIMO010000113.1:0-544 GCF_042194195.1 Bartonella sp. MR30HLJHH
TTCTGCAAGCTGTTCTGTGAAAGTTTTCTGAGTGAATTTTCCATGATAACCTCTAAGTGTTTGTGTTTGTTTCTTGGCTAGCGTTCCATTCTGGTTAATAATCCAACCACACCAAGCACTTTGCCAATCGCGATTGTTTGCATTTCGACATGGATTGGCTTTCCAATGAAGTTTAAATCTTTCGAATTCTAATAACGCCTCATCATGCGTTAAGCCTTTATCGATCGCGTATTGCAAATCAGGTTCAAAATCTTCTGGTACGCTTCCAAGTTCTTTTTTCCCCTTACTTCGCTTGGCTTTCTTAGGAACGTTCTCTTGCTCGTGAATGGGAGGTTGGTTGTCTGATGAGGTTGTGATTTGCTCTGATGTGGTTTCAACAGCAGCAACCTCTGTTGGCTCGTCAACCAAATCGTTTGTTTCTAAACTTTCAGAACCAATTTCTTTTTTTGCTAATACGATAGTATTAGTTTTTTTATATATATTCTTATTCTGGTTCTTTATAGCTTGATTTTGCTTAGCGTTTGCTTCAGCAAAAAAAACGTTT
>NZ_JBHIMO010000114.1:0-539 GCF_042194195.1 Bartonella sp. MR30HLJHH
AAAACGCTTTCTAAAAGTTTAGAAAATGATAAGTAATCAGCATAAATATAGTATCATTACATATAGAATGAAAATCACAATGTTATGTCTTATGAAAGAGAAAGCTTTTTAATGATATAACGCAAGCAAGAAAACTTCAAAACCATTGTAACATCATAAGGTATGGGATTTTATTCAATTTTGAGTCAAAAGCTGTAATGTTTAAAGAATGCTCTATTCTAAGATAATGCCCCCAAGAATGGACCGGCTAATTTTTAAAGAAATTAGGTTTTAATGAAAAGTACAAATACGCTTATGAGAACCTCTTTAAATGCACGTTTAAACGTTTGAAACATAAAATGAGATCTTTATAAGAAACGTTAAAACTTCTTTTTACCACAGTTATAACTTAGTTATCATTTGCTCTTAAGAACGTTTCATTTATGAAAAACGAAGATCTAGATTTCACAGCAGAGCAAAATCTTGAAAACCTTACATTTTATAAAAGCGTTTGTTTATTTTTCTTATGAGAGATTGTTTTGAAAACCAATGCTCGTAAA
>NZ_JBHIMO010000115.1:0-536 GCF_042194195.1 Bartonella sp. MR30HLJHH
TATACTTATGAGACAATACCTGCTGGTAGTAACTGGTGGAAAGAAACATGGAATATGTTCACAAATCCCAACAGTGTTCACACATGTCTTGGACATGCGAATGCTATGTGCAACATACTTTATGGCACATCTCATCTAGAACAAAAACCTTGAATTAGATCATGGAGAAAAAAATGAAACAAACCTTAAAATTATTAAGTGCGATAACTCTGTTGAGTATAGCTGGGTGCCAGTTTAATAAAACTCCCACATCTTCTATAGGGGCATGGGAAAAACCAGGAGCAGATTTTACTGAGATAGGAAAAGCCTTGTTAGAATGTGGCATGCCAACACCTTATGATGCAGATCCAGAAAATCAAAATCGCAGTTTCAATCAAATGGCAACCATTGATGCTTGCATGCTTCAAGCAGGGTTCAACTATAAATATGATGTGGGGGGGGGTGGTGTGGAAACCATAAAGCCGAAAATCTCCCGATTTGTCGTCCTGGCGCTGTCATACCACAGCGCAGTGTCAAGAAGCGCTTAAACAGCCCGT
>NZ_JBHIMO010000116.1:0-533 GCF_042194195.1 Bartonella sp. MR30HLJHH
GTGGTCTTCGCTGTATTCGCCACTGTAACAGCGCTTTCTGATGCTACTTTGGCTTCGTTAGCTACCGTTTCTGCTGTTTCTGTCGCTGTCGCTACCGATTGTTTTACTTCCTCCACTAAACCTTTTGCCTCAACAGCTGTCGTTTTACTTTCATTAGCTAACGTTGCTGCCTGATCTGCTACTTTTTTCGCTTCAGCGGCTTTAGACAATGCTTCTGAAGCATCTTGTTGCGCTGTTGATGTCTCTAACGCCTGTTTTGCCTCTTGCGCCATAATCTTGGCTTCTGAAGCTGTGACTGTCGCATCATCCGCCTTCTTTTCGGCTCTTGCGGCTTTCTCTTCTGCCGTCTCTGCTGTGCTCTTAGCGTCTTGCGAAAGGACATGAGCATCCTCTGCTTTATTCTTCGCTTCCACCGCTGTGTCTTTTGCACTATCCGCTAACTGCTTTGCATTATTTGCTAACGTTTCTGCCGAATGCGCTCTCATCTTAACTTCTTCAACCAATTGTTTGGCTTCACCGGCTTTAGTCTTGGC
>NZ_JBHIMO010000117.1:0-506 GCF_042194195.1 Bartonella sp. MR30HLJHH
TTTTCTATTCCACTTGCGGTTTGAAGTGTGATGGTTGGACAATCCATAAGTTTCTTTTGGATTTTGTCTTGATAAGGAAGCAAATTTCCACCTGCTGCTCGTCTGTAAACCCAACCTTTTTTCTGTAAGAAGAGAATGAACTGTTTTGGTTGCATCTCGAGTATTTTAGCGGCTTCTGTAAGACCAAAGAGTCCATTATGACGCTGTAAGCTTTCAAGAGCCATTGCCTTTGGTTTTAAATTTGCAATAATGTTATCTTTTTGTTCATTTTCATTTTTGAGATACGTTAAAACACCAAGCATAACTTGAGGGCTTGAGTAGTCGATTTGTGGTATTGCTGCTTGCTTTTCCAATTCTTGCCACCGATCAATTATTTTTGCTCGTAAGGCAGTGCTGTAACCAGATACGAGAATTAAGCATTCACGTTTGGGGAGGTTATAACAAGGGCGGCTTTCCCCTTTGCTATCAAGATAATAACCACTAAAATCAACCACCCCAAATTTGGG
>NZ_JBHIMO010000118.1:0-500 GCF_042194195.1 Bartonella sp. MR30HLJHH
CCATTGCACCGGTCCATTGCCTGCTAACAAGCCGCCAAAACCTGAACAAGACCCTATAATCGGGGCAAGTGCTTCTACCTTGAAAAGACCTGTTGCCGTTTTCGTTTCTACCCTTTGATAATTTGAAGAAACATAAGCCCCTTTTGCCCATAATCCCGCTTCTGCTGCTCGACGGTTGGCTAAACCCGCAAGAGGCTTCCCACCAACCTTATTCCATTTCTGTAATTCTAAGGGTACGGCTTCATAATCGCCTTGATTAAGCTTCTTCAACAATGTTGACTTGCAAAAAGCAGCTTTTCCTACGTTATAGCAAAATGAGACTAATGCCGCGAATTGGCAATCCGTTAACGAAACCGTAACCGATTCCTCTACCGTCTGCTCGAATTGCTTTAAGTCTTCACAAAGGATTTCTTCTGCTTGCTCTTGGCTAATACACATGCCTTTTTTGACAAGGGGGTGACCCGCATTGCTGGTGTGACCATAACCAATCGTCCAGACAC
>NZ_JBHIMO010000119.1:0-500 GCF_042194195.1 Bartonella sp. MR30HLJHH
AAAAATAAAATTGAAGCCTGCCCCCATGGATTTCGTTCTAGTTTACGCAATTGGCTCGCTGAAACAACCGATGCCCCCTATGAGGTCGCTGAAACTATTCTAAGTCATACGGTCGGCGGTAAAGTAGAGCGTGCCTATCGTCGCACTGACTATCTAGAACAACGCCGTGTCTATATGGATAAATGGGCGGCTTATGTCACTGGTCAATCTTAAGATATAGGGTGAATAACCCCATGATCTGTGGATAATTTTAGCTCTCTTCTCTCTCATTCTTTCTCAATAAGAGTCATAAATTATCACATCAGAAATTATATGATAAAATATTGTTTTCTATAAATAAAATACCTTCAAAAATAAACAAAAATGTGGTTAATAAATAGTTATGATTTGTTTTCATTTTTTTTACTTTTGAAAGGAAATTATTATGACAGAAAATGATATTCTTTTGACAGACCGTGAAAGTGCAAAATTGCTTCATATGAGTGTCTCAACATTCCGCC
>NZ_JBHIMO010000012.1:0-55204 GCF_042194195.1 Bartonella sp. MR30HLJHH
TTACATCAAGAAGCGTTAGCAGACTTCAAAGAAACATTAGAAACATTGTGCGAAGCGTGCTTTATAGAGAAATGTTAGAAAATCCTATTCCCTAACTTTTATTTACGCGTCCCTCACTGTAAAAAAGCTGTATAAATACAGTAAGTTATTAGACAAATAAGTAGTGTTGCAATGCTGAAACAGAGTAAAGAAACTTCATTTGTTCTTTTTGGATATGGTGCGTTATTTAATAATCTGAGCTGATGAAGCTGCTCCTTTGAATTACCTATAGAGGTCATATATTGGGGAGGTGTGTCTGTCGAGGGAGATGAGTTAGATAAAATCTGAAGGATATTTACTAAAATAGTGAAGGCAATTTTAATTTTTTCATGGGAGATAATTGAGGCATTTTATAGTAATGCTTAGGAAAAGCATCTTCTCAAAGAATTCCTGTGGTCAAGGAAGTTTGTTTTGTTATCAATGTGGTTTGATATGCTTATAGTATAGATTTATGCTTTGTATCTTTTCTTATACAATGAAGGCTTATTAGCAAAGTTCTCTTTTCAATGAGCAATTATTTTTCTACTTACTTAGTTTATCCAAAAGTTTATCTTTCATAAAAGAAGAAATAAGTTTTTAGTATCTTAATGCTTCATTGAAGTGAACTCATCACATTGAAAAAATATCTAGACAAAAAATTGGAGATAAAACATCAGGTGCATTTTATTGCTCTAAGGAGGGCTTGAACACTTTTGTTTTGTCTAGTGAACAAAAACAAATATTTATTATGGGAACATTCAAAGGGGGGGATAAGTTGAAATTAGGAGTAATGGATGGGATCATTATTGATTGACGTTAATAACGTTTCAAAAATATATCGCAACATTGACAGAGGAATTGGTTTTAAAAACAAGGTGTTTTCTCTCTTCAAGCCGGCTTATACAAATCATCATGTGTTAAAAGATATGAGTTTCACCCTCTTTTCAGGGCAATCGTTAGCAATTCTTGGCCCTAACGGAGCGGGTAAATCGACACTGATTAAAATACTTTCTGGTATACAATATGCTAATGAGGGATGTGTTAAAGTCCTTGGTGTTGATCCTTATAAAGCGAAGAAAGATCTATTCAAGTCTTTGGGTGTGGTCTTTGGTCATAAGAATTGTTTATGGTGGGATTTGTCCTTACGCTACAGTCTGGATATGGTTCAACCATTATATGGTCTTGAACGCGCTTCTTTTACCCGTGATCTTAAAGAGATTACAGAGTTGCTGGGTCTTGAGCATATTATGGATAAGCCAGTGCGGATGCTTAGTCTGGGTGAGAGAGTGAAAAGTGAATTGGCATTTAATCTCTCCTTTAGACCTAAATTACTGTTTCTCGACGAGCCAAGTATTGGTCTTGATATTACATCTAAGCATGAAATCAGGGAGCTTCTTAAAAAACTGAAAAGGGAGCGCGGCACAGGGTATATCATCACAAGTCATGATATGGGAGATATTGATGGATACGTCGATGATATTATTCTCTTGCATAAGGGAAAGAAACAGTTTCATGGCAATCTTCATGCGCTTAAAAATGTCATTCCTTCTTTGGTGAGAATGACACTTTTTTGTGAACACTTGGCCGCACCTTCAACTGTTGTAGAAAAAATTGATGAGATTGCGTTGAAATCATCTACTTCTTTAAAGGATAAGCACTTTAACACTGAAGAATGCTCACTGGAGGTTTCGCTGCCCCGTGAGGATTTTGCACGTTTTGTACGCGAAATTACAACCGAACTGAACTGTACGTTCTCTGTATCCACTCCCTCGCTTGAAGAGATGCTCCGTGTTAAATTTAAAGAATTTATCTAACCACTGCTTTGGCATGTTTCTTTTTGCCAAGAATGGATTACTCACTGTTCTAAGTGATAGAGTAATGTTTTTTACCGACATTATCATTGGAACACTTTCGCCATTTGTTATTCAACTTCTATTATGGAATGCACTTTTCTCTGATATGGGCAACACCATAAATGGCTTTAGCTTTCATGATATGATGTATTATTATGCTTTTGCTTTAGTCCTAGGACGCTTAAATAATGGTTATAATGTGATTAAGTTTTTCTCTCATCATGTTAAAGAAGGTCAATTAGAAGTATATCTTACAAAGCCCTTCAGTTATATGACACAAATGCTTTTTACTTTTTTAGGAGAGAGTGTATTATATAGCATCCCGTTATTGGCTCTTTTTGTTGTTAAGCTTGTTTCATCTTATGAAAATATTCTGGGATTGGTCATCGCTTTTCTATTCTTTTTTCTCATTGTTATTCTATCACAATTGCTTTGTTTTTTACTCTCTTTTGGAATTGCCTTATTAAGCTTTTGGGTGATTGAGTACAATATATTACTCTCTTTCAGTATTCTCAGTTCAGCGCTTCTTGGGGGTGTTCTTTTACCACCATCTTTTTGGCCGGTCTGGCTTATTCCGTTCATGCAATTTAATCCTTATCGTTTCATGATATCAGCTCCTGCCGAGTTTTTCGCGACGCAAAATTTAGCGTTGTTTCAGCAGTTTATTTTCGGAAGTTTTACTTATATTTTGTGTCTTTTATTCTTAATTTATATTGCTTGGAATAAAGGAATGAAAGCATATAATGGAGCGGGTGGTTGAGATGAAAATAATCCTTCATTTTATCAGTCTGAATATCCGCCGACAGATTGTTTATGGTAAGAATTTGGCTGGGGAGTTTATTCTTTCTCTATGCTATTATTTTATTCAATTCATATTTATTGATAGAATATCTTCTTTTTCAGGAAAGATCGGTAACTATAGCACAGATGAAATTCATTTTATCTTTGTTGTCTTTGTTTTACTTGGAATATTTTTGAATATTTTTACTAATTCTATTGAAACATTTTTTGAAAAAGTAGCGGATGGTAAAATCGAGCCATACTTTATAAAGCCTGTTTCAATCTGGTTGTTGATGTTGTTTGGTTGGTGTAAACCACTTAATCTGATCAAGCTCTTTGTTCTTTATGTTAGTGCCTATTTATTTGTATCATTACCGAATATATCCGATCTTAAGCTCAGATGGATCTCTTTTATTGTTGCAATATTTTGTGTTTTTATCGTCAATATTTGTTTTTTCATGATGTTTAATTTTATAACATTTATTATTAGCCGTAAGATGCCTGTCGAATATTTTCATGAAATGATTTACGAGCTGTCATTTGTACTAATAGGCATTTATCCTTTAAGCATCGTAAAATGGTTTTTGTTTATGCTTCCTATGGCTTTTTCTGCTTCTTTGCCCGTTTCACTGTTATTGGGTAAAAATGAATGGAATATTGGATACCTTCTGTTGAGCGCTTTTCTTTTTATTGCCATGACTTTCATAAGTTATAAGAAAACAATTCGTAAATTTAATGGATTAGGGGGATGATATAAAAGTCAGAAAGTTATCATCGTGGAAGACAATGAACTTTATTAAAGAACTTTATTAAAATTATTCCGCGTTCTTGTAGAAACGAGAGGCTGTGAAATCGTCAAAATGTATAATGTCCTTATGGCATTAGATTTGGCGCGTTCACCAAAGTTATCTCTTATTGTATCTGATTTAGCTTTTTCAATCAAAGAGCTAAGCTGGAGTTTACGCTAATTTTTTGCTAGGGCAGCTATTTCTTCTCAATTTATAATAATGCAAATAATTTTATCAGAATCTTTCAATAAAGTATTTTTTGTTTTCTGTAAATTTTAAAAATATTTATCTTACTATATTATATAAAAAACACTACGTGTAACTAAAAAACAACATGTTGGTGTTTTTTAATACTATAACATAATAATATATTATGGTAATAAAGCTAAAATTATAATAAAAACAATAAAATAATTTTAATTTAACACATTTTAACATTAAATTATACAATATAAAAACACGAATAAAATAATTGACAAGCATAAAATAAACATGTAACAGATATATTGTAAATATAATATAATGTAAAATAATAATTAAAATAAAATTATTATTAAAGTTTTGTATTATATTTTTTTATTATAAGAAGATAAATATACCTTATCGATAGACGACGTAATGTTTTCTATTTAGAGGGGGTGATAAAGAAAATTTATTTTATTAAACATTGTCAATAGGTGGTTATGATGAAAATATTTAAGCATTGTATAGTATGTGTGGTTGCAGTCGCTATTTTCTTTTCACAGGTTTTAGGAGCCAATGCCGATTCTTTAAATGGTAGATTTCAAAATGCTGGTTTCATTTCTGTAATGACACAGGAAAATAGAGTTATTAAAGCTGTTGATATGATTATTAGCCAATTTGGAGGACAAGGGGCTGAGAAAAATGTCCAAAAAGTCGCGGGTTTAATGGGGATGGAGGCAGCGATTTTTGGTTTAATCGCATATCTTGTATATTTCTTTACTAGAAAGCCACCGAGTCCCGGAAGAACGACAGGTGGAAGAACATTCGATGCTTTTGCTTATAGTGCATGGGCTTTGAATTAAAAGATATTTTACTTGATGAACTTTGAATTATTCTGTTGTTGAATATTTTATATAAATAAACCGTGATATTTAATCACGGTTTATTTATATTTTACTCTTAATGATATTGATAAGTTTATCCTTAAGATATTGTTTGGGGGATGGCAGTATATGGCACATTAAATTTAACTAATCAGCTATTTTAAAGACTACTTAAATTTTTTCCTCTTTAAAATACGCATTTGAGCTAAGTTTGTGGCTGATATTTTTTTATGATGAAAACGCGAATGCATTAATTGAGATATCCATAAACTTTGCATATTAACTCAAAAAATATACGGTAATACAATCTTACGACTATTTGTGGGCTTCATTTTTATGAAATGAAAAAGCATAGTGATGAGTATTACAAATGTTTGCGTAAAAAGCTTTTATTGGAAGCTTTTAGTCTCTTTGTGGTTTACAATTTTTTTTATCATTTTATCTTAAGCAAAGAGAATGTAGATTCATATCTACTTTGTTTAAGAAGGGTGGAAGTTATACTAATGTCAAAAAAAGTCATGATCGTGGAAGATAATGAGCTTAATATGAAGCTATTCCGTGATCTCGTAGAAGCGAGTGGCTATGAAACCATTGAAACGCGGAATGGTCTTATGGCATTAGATTTGGCGCGTTCATCAATGCCATCTCTTATCCTTGTGGATATCCAGTTGCCAGAGGTCTCTGGAATAGATGTTATTAAACAATTAAAAGAAGATGAAGAACTAAGATCGATTCCCGTTGTTGCTGTAACAGCCTTTGCTATGAAAGGGGATGAAGAACGAATTCGTGCAAGTGGATGTGAAGAATATATGTCAAAACCTATTTCTGTCCCGCATTTTATCACAATGGTAAAGCATTTCTTGGATTGAAGCTTGTTAAGTAATGATAGAAAAAGACATTGGAAAGCTTATGAGATAACTAAAGTTATATTACAGATATTTTGTATTCTAGCACGTGGATATGTCTATTAAAAAAATACAAGTTTTTAAAAATTGAAACTGAGCTTTTGAATTTTTTGATCTATTTTTTAGCTCTTGTCTAAGGAGAATCGGTTGTTTTGCATTCTTGTTTTCTTCTAACCGGTGTAAATTTTTCTCTACTAAAAATCTGTTTTAGCAGTTAAAAAAGCCCCGTTTTTGTCCGAGGCTTTATGCATTGTACAAAAAATGAAATTAACGCTTTGAGAATTGGAAAGAACGACGTGCTTTTGCTTTACCGTATTTTTTACGTTCAACAACACGGCTATCACGGGTGAGAAAACCACCTTTTTTCAAGATTGAGCGAAGTTCTGGTTCGTAATAGGTTAAAGCTTTGGAAATGCCATGGCGCACTGCACCAGCTTGTCCGGAAAGACCACCACCTGCAACGGTTGCAATAATATCAAACTGGGTATCCCTGTTTGTTGCAACAATTGGTTGACGAAGAATCATTCTAAGAACAGGACGAGCAAAATATTTGTCAAATTCCTTATTGTTGATCGTGATTTTTCCAGAACCTGGTTTAATCCATACGCGTGCAACAGCGTCTTTACGCTTTCCTGTTGCATAAGCACGTCCTTGTGAATCAAGCTTTTGCACGTGGACAGGAACAACATTTTCATGTGTTTCTGTAATACTTGTTACTATGCTAAGCTCAGAAAGAGAATTAATTTCAGCCATAATCAAGCAATCCTTTTGTTTTTGCGGTTTAAAGCACCAACGTCAAGAGATTCAGGCTGTTGTGCTTCATGTGGATGTTGGCTTCCAGCGTAAACACGTAGATTCTTCAATTGACGGCGACCAAGAGGACCACGAGGAATCATGCGCTCTACCGCTTTTTCAATAACGCGTTCGGGAAAACGCCCCTCAAGAAGTTGACGTGCTGTACGTTGTTTGATTCCACCAATATAGCCGGTATGCCAATAATATTTTTTATCCGTATATTTTTTGCCAGTGAGAGCTATTTTATTTGCATTAATGACAATAACGTTGTCACCATCATCAACATGTGGAGTAAATGTAGCTTTATGTTTGCCACGTAAGCGGTTAGCAACAAATGTGGCAAGACGACCTAAAACAAGGTTTTCTGCGTCAATAATAACCCATTTTTTCACCACTTCAGTTGGCTTTTGTGAAAAAGTTGCCATAGAAGTATCCTTTATTAGAACCCTTTTAATATAAGGGAATTTTTACTGTTTTGCGTTGAAAATTGTTACCATAGCGAAATATTTAACGCATACACCTTGCTCTGATATAATGTCTTTTGATTGACGTCAAGAGAAAATAAAAACTTTATAAAACAATATGTTATGATAATGGTATTATAATACCTCATTAAAAGAAGTTTGTGTACCATTTAAACTTAAAATGAATGTTGCAAAAGACTATTTTATCTTTACCGCATGATTGTATTTTATCTTTCTTCATTATAGAATGAGCAATAATGCAGTGGTCTCGTTATTTTCTCAATGTTGAATCTTCTGCTTGTGGTCAAGCTTGGTTAGATGCCCTTGATGTTCAAGGGATAAATAATGCGCGCGCTATTTCTCAAAAATTTGGTTTTCCAGATCAGTTAGCTCGAGTACTTTCAGCAAGAGATGTGGATGAAGCTGAGGCTGTTGCTTTTATTAATCCAACATTACGTACGCTTATGCCTGATCCAGAAAGTTTTAGGGATATGCAATGCGCTGCAGAGCGTATTGTTAAGGCTCTTCTCAATCAAGAACAGGTTGCTGTTTTTGGTGATTATGATGTTGATGGTGCTTGTTCTTCAGCACTCATAGCGCGTTTTTTTCGTTATTTTGGTATTGAAGTCAAAATTTATATTCCTGATCGTATTGTTGAAGGCTATGGTCCGAATGAACAAGCAATGAGGATGCTTGTGCAAGAAGGTGCTCGGTTAATTATCACTGTTGATTGTGGCGCAAACAGTCCAGATGCGGTAAAAGCAACGAGGCTTGCTGGTGCTGATGTTGTAATTTTAGATCATCATCAAATGTCAGAGATTCATCAAGAAGCCGTTGCTCTTGTCAATCCTAATCGTCCTGATGATTTTTCTAAACAGGGGCATTTATGTGCAGCGGGCGTTGTTTTTGTTACGTTAGCTTGGGTTCATCATTTGCTGCGGAAAAAACAATTCCAAGGGCAGCTGCCTGATCTTTTAAGTATGCTTGATCTTGTTGCATTGGCAACCATATGTGATGTCGTTCCATTACAGGGGGTTAACCGTGCTTTTGTGATAAAAGGGCTTCAAGTTGCTCGTTCTATGCATAATCCAGGAATAACAGCTTTAACAAAGGTTGCACGAATAGGGGAGCCGCTTAATAGTTTTCATTTAGGTTTTTTGTTAGGTCCTAGAATTAATGCAGGAGGGCGCATTGGTGATCAGGCTTTGGGAGCACGTTTGCTTAGCTGTGAGAATAAAGATGAAGCGGACAGAATAGCAGAACAATTAGATCAGCTTAATCAAGAACGCCAAGAAATGGAGAACATTCAATTAGCACAAGCGGAATCTTACATTGCTTCTCTTTATCAAGATCAAGAAATACCCTTGTCACTTGTAATTTCTCATAAAGAATGGCATCCGGGAATTATTGGTATTCTTGCTTCCCGTCTCAAAGAGCGTTTTTTTTGTCCTGTTTTTGCTATTGCTTTAAAAGAAGATGGAAATGGCGTAGGGTCGGGACGTTCAATTAATGGTATAGATTTAGGAGCACTCGTTCGTGAAGCTGTTACATTAAATTTATTAGAAAAAGGAGGGGGACATAGTATGGCAGCAGGAATTACAATTCAATCGACAAAAATTGAAATCTTTCGAAAATGGCTAGAAGAAAAAGTTTCTTTAAGGGTTTCTGAGTTGCATGCTAAAAAGTCTCTTAGTATAGATGGTTCTCTTTCTGCTTCTGGTGTTAATGAAGCGCTGTTTGAGTTGCTTGAAAAAGCAGGGCCATTTGGGACAGGGAATGCAACACCTGTTTTTGTTCTTCCCTCTCATCGATTGGTGAATCTATCTGAAGTTGGTAAAGGACATCTTCGCCTCATTGTATCTAATGTTGAAGGAAAAAAACTGCAAGGAATAGCTTTTCGTGCTGTAGGGACATCGCTTGGTGATTTTCTTTTTGAAAATATTGGTGAGATGATTCATTTAGCTGGTCATCTTAGTTTGAATTATTGGAATGGAACGACCAATCCGCAACTGCGTGTGATTGACGCAGCCGCAGTGGTTTGAAAGGGATATTTTTTACATTAGATGTCTAGATTAGAAGCAAAAGTAGAATTTTCTTGTATGAAACGAAATCGTGCTTCTGGTTTTGTTCCCATGAGACTTTCTACAGTCTTTTTCGTTTCTTGCATTTCCACGGCATCAATAGAAACACGAAGCAATGTACGTTTTTGAGGATGCATAGTCGTTTCTTTAAGTTGTTCCGCGCGCATCTCACCCAGCCCTTTAAAACGCCCGATTTCGACTTTAGCTTTTCCAGTAAATTCAGTTTTGAGTAATTCATCCTTGTGAATGTCGTCACGAGCATAAGCAACTTTTCCTCCTTGCGATATTCTATAAAGGGGAGGGACGGCGAGATATAAATGTCCCTGATGAATAAGGTCAGGCATTTCTTGAAAGAAGAAGGTAATGAGCAGTGACGCAATATGAGCACCATCAACATCAGCATCTGTCATGATGATAATACGTTCATATCTGAGATCTTTTTCACGATACTTGGAGCGTGTTCCACATCCAAGAGCAAGGATAAGATCGCTAATTGTTTGGCTTGAGTTCATTTTTTCATGTGCAGCACTGGCGACATTTAAGATTTTACCACGAAGAGGTAAAATTGCTTGGTTTGCTCTATTTCTTGCTTGTTTAGCAGATCCTCCTGCAGAATCCCCTTCAACAATGAATAGTTCAGCACCCACAGCATGGTTCTGGCTACAATCTGCAAGTTTACCGGGCAGACGTAATTTACGGACAGCAGTTTTTCGACTTATTTCTCTATCTTGGCGTCGTTTAACACGTTCTTCAGCACGTTCAATAACCCAATCGAGAAGTTTTGTTGCTTCTTGCGGGGAATTTGCTAACCAATGATCAAAAGGATCGCGGATTGCATTCTCAACGATACGCTGTGCTTCAATGGTTGCTAATCGATCTTTTGTTTGTCCAACAAATTCAGGGTTACTGATAAAGACTGAAAGTATTGCGGCTGTTGAAATCATAATATCGTCAGACGTAATAATTGTTGCGCGCTTGTTTCCTATTAACTCAGCGTAGGATTTCAATCCACGCAAAAGAGCTTGACGTAATCCTATTTCGTGTGTTCCGCCTTCTCCTGTAGGAATCGTATTGCAGTAAGATTGCACACAAGAATCACCACCATGCCAAGCAATAGCCCATTCAACGGAGCCATGGCCATTATTTTGTTGTGTTTTGCCAGAAAAAATTTCTGATGTTACTCGATATTCATCTTTTAGTGACGAGAGTAAATAGTCTTTAAGCCCATTAGGGAAATGAAAAACAGCTTTTTCAGGAATATTTTTTGCGCCTTCAAGTATGACGGGATCACAAGTCCAGCGAATTTTTACGCCACCAAAAAGATAAGCTTTGGAGCATGCCATCTTATAGATTTTTTCTGGCTCAAAAGCTGCTTTTTCACCAAAAATTTCACGATCAGGATGAAAACGAACGCGCGTACCACGACGATTATAAACATCTCCTAGATCTTCCAATCCAGATTGAGGAATACCGCGTGAGAAACGTTGGCGGTAAAGTTTTCGTTCTCGTGCAACTTCAACTTCCATATCATCAGAAAGAGCATTGACAACAGAAATTCCTACTCCATGAAGCCCACCCGCAGTTTGATAAGCCTTTCCATCAAATTTTCCCCCTGAGTGGAGTTGTGTCATAATAACTTCAAGAGTAGATTTCTCAGGCATTTGAGGATGATTTTCGACAGGAATACCACGTCCATTATCTGTAACGGTTATATAACCGTTCCTATCTAATGAGACCTCAATAAAATCTGCATAACCCGCAACAGCTTCATCCATCGCGTTATCAATAATTTCGGCAAATAAATGATGAAGCGCTTTACTGTCTGTTCCACCAATATACATTCCAGGGCGTAAACGTACGGGCTCTAAACCCTCAAGCACTCGAATAGAGAGGGCATTATAGTCATCTTCTTGCGTATCTTTTGCACTTTTTTTTGAAATCATCGCTTTTGATTTCATTGGAGACTGCAGAGTGTTTTCTTTTGTATTTACCCGAGATTGGGCTTTATTTAAAACACTAAAAAGATCCTTTTTGTTATCGCTCATAGCGTTTAACTATCTACCTCATAAAATAAAATATTTATTAAAGTAATTTTATGCCTGTTTTTTATTTAAAAATCAATGCACTTAGGAAACATCAATTGTTGGACCGAAAATTTGTTCAAAGGCGTGTTTGAGAGCAATATCAATATCATGCATTGTTACAGGGTAACCTAGATCAAGAAAGCTTGTTACACCGTGGTTTGTAATTCCACAAGGAACAATTCCTGAATAATGGGCTAAATTAGGATTAACATTGATAGAAACTCCATGAAAACTTATCCATTTGCGCACTCGAATGCCAATAGCTGCAATTTTATCTTCGGAAGAAAGATCATTTTGTTTTGATGGGCAATGAGACTGTTTAACCCAGACACCAACGCGATCTTCTCTGCGTTCGCCTTTAATATTAAAGTTTGCAAGCATCTGTATGATCCATTCTTCTAATGCACTAATGAAAGCACGAATGTCTTGTTTTCGGCGTTTAAGATCAAGCATGATATAAGCAATACGCTGTCCTGGACCGTGATATGTAAATTCACCTCCACGTCCTGCTTCATAAACAGGGAATAAATTAGGCGCCAAAAGATCTTTTTTATTTGCACTCGTCCCTGCTGTATAAAGGGAAGGGTGTTCAAGAAGCCAAACTTGTTCATGCGCGGTTTTTGCAAGAATTTTTTCTACACGTTCTTGCATATAACGCAGAGCTTCAGGATACTCAACTAGATGATTACTTATCTTCCATTCAACGGGTGGATTTCCTAGAATTGCATTAAAATGATGTGATAAGTGATTACGATCCGTATGTTTTAATTCAAATGTCATTGGTAATATTTATCTTGATGTTTGAGTTTGTATTATAATCAGAAAAATAAAAAAAGAACAGGATTAAGAGATAGTTTATAAGAAGTGCAATGAATTTTATTAAAAAAATCATTATGCTCGTTTTACCATCTTCCTGTTGCACCGCCACCACCTGATGATCCACCACCACCTCTGAATCCTCCTCCCCCTGAAGGTCCGCCAAAGATTCTACCAGAACCTCTACCGCTCGCATTTAAGTTTAAAAACCAAGGTGTGAAGACAATACCCAGCCAAAGATACTTTCGTGGGCCTATTTTTTTACCAAAAATCATAGCAAGAATGGGCAAACCAACGACTATAAAGAGAATGAGAAACGTGATTGTATTTATAATCATTTCTTCTTTTTCAGCTTGTTTGCGTTGTTCTTCAACAGCTTTAGCTTTTTGATTGATTCGAAAAGAAAAATCAGCATCACTTTGTGTGATCACTTTGATAATTGCGTGAACGGATTCGACAATTCCTTTTTGATAATTTCCTTCACGAAAATTAGGAATCATGAAGCTATTAATAATGACAGAGGAAATGGCATCTGTTAGTTCTCCTTCCAGACCGTAGCCTACCTCAATACGTGCTTTGCGTTCATTTGGTGCAATGACGATTAATATGCCGTTATTGATTTGTTTTTGACCTAATTTCCATGTACGAAAAAGAGAATTGCTGTATGTTTCTATATCATTGCCCGAAAGAGTAGGGAGCGTCACAAGAACGATTTGATCTCCTGTTTTCTCTTCGAGTGTAGCTAGCTTTTCCGTTAAATTTCTTTGTGTTGCATGATCAAGTAAATGAGCCATATCGTTGATATGGCCGGTTAAGGGAGGAAACTTAGTGTGTGCGTAAGTGACATTCCCCAATGCAATGATCAAATATAGAATACTCAAAGGAACCCATAAACGTAGAAAAGTACGACGTTTTATAGAGTGTTGAAATATTTTCATTAATTAAAATTAACCTTTGGTGTTTGTTGGCTATCAGTATCGATGGTAAAAGTAGGCATAGGTTTAGCATCACGAAACCATAGTTTTGCCCAAATCATCGTCGGCATTGTTTTGAGTGCAGTATTGTAGGCACGTACTGTTTCAATATAATCGCGGCGCGCAACGGAAATTCGGTTTTCTGTTCCTTCTAATTGTGATTGAAGTGCAAGAAAGTTCTGGTTTGCTTTAAGATCCGGATAGTTTTCGACAACAGCCATAAGCCGCGAAAGGGCACTTGATAAATTTGCTTGATTTTTGAGATATTGCTGCATAACTTCTGGATTATTCAACATATCTGCATTAATGTTGACTTGCGTTGCTTTTGCACGTGCTTCAATTACATTTGTGAAAACGCTTTGTTCATGAGCTGCGTAAGCTTTAACTGTTTCTACAAGATTGGGGATGAGATCTGTACGACGTTGATATTGATTGAGCACTTCACTCCATGCTGCATGTGCTTTTTCTTCATTTGTTGGTATCGTATTAAATCCGCACCCACTTAAAAATGGCACTAACCATGCCAAAAAAATCACGATTGGAAATTGTTTTAATATTTTAAACATTGAAGAAGTTTGTACGTTTAACATAAAGATGCCTCCACAGATATTTTATGTAATATATAGGGTTTATCTTTTTGGTGGAAAGTATTTTAAATTTTATAAACAGGTATATTTATCAATAAACCAACATCTCTATGCATTTTAGGCACGCTTAAGTGATTTGTTGATATTAAAAAATAATAATGGTGATATAGAGATCATCTTATAAAAGATCAATGATATTCATATCAATTATTATTACAGAAAATTATATATTTTTGTAGTATTTTTTGTGGTTCACAACGTGCAGATAATAATTGGAAACGGGAAAAATTTAAGCATCAATCTTATGGAAAGATAGAAGGTAGGGCAGTTCTTATTTTCCCTCCTTTAGAAGTTATTCTTAGTACATCGGATAAAAAAGGGTTTTTTAATTATGTATGGTAGTAATTGTGAAAGAGGGGAAAATCCTGTGATAGAAAGTGTTCAACGGCAAAGTGAAAAGTTTGATGGATTGGCTAATGATTATGATTGTTATCGTCCTCGCTATCCTCTCACTTTATTTAAAACCATGCTCCATCCTTTTAAGAACAAAAAGCATTTGTCCATTGTGGATGTGGGGGCTGGGACAGGTATCGCATTAGAGGGAATTGTTAAATTTTTAGGAAATGAGCACCAATATCATGCTATCGATGTATCGGCAGATATGATTAAGAAGGGGCGAAGAAAATTTCCTACGGTGCAGTGGTATCAGGGCCGTGCCGAAGATCTATTGCCTCAAATTGGTGAGGTCGATTTTGTCATTGCAGCGCAAGCGTTTCAGTGGATGGATCGTCCTAAGTTGCTTTGTTCTGTTTCAGATCAACTTCGAGTCAATGGTGTCATGGCTGTTATTCAAAATAATTGTGATTTCAAGCATAGTGAATTTCTAGAGGCTTATGAGACATTGTTAGAGAAAATGAGTCCGAACTATTCTCGGTATTATCGTAATTTTGATTTTTTACAGGAAATGAGTGATGGCTTTGGGGTAGATCCAGAAAAGATTTTTTTCCATACGCACAATTGGATGATGATGATCCCATCTGAAGCTTTTATTGGAATGAGCCGCTCTTCAACGCAAGCGCAACGCGCTATTGCTTGCTATGGGGAAGAATATTTGCGGCAATTGGTTGCATTGATAAAGAAATATGAAGTGCAAGGTAATTTGGAGCTTTTGTATCGAAGTGAGCTCTATATGTATGCAGGATAATCTGATATCGATGATTACTTTTGCTCTTTTAGCACATCAGAGTAGGCGGTATTCAGGAGATTAACGCATTATTAAGGCAGATTTTGAGGAGGGAGAGTTTTTTCTTCTTCAGCATTCAAATTGATACCTTATTACATCTTATTTTTATTTTAAATAACGGGTTAGCTCGAGCCTTGTGTGGTTTTATTGAAGATGTGCTTTTCAGGTTTCAATATGGCGCTTTAAATACAATTTTAGAAGTGGCAAAGAAGTGGTAAATAAGCTTAATTTCTTCTATGTTGTGATGTGTAAATAAGTTTTTTAATTTTCTATAGAGTTTAATTTTTGCAATCATGATAGATTGTGGCAGCTATCTATCTAAGATTTTTATAAGTTTAGTAGGAATAGCTTAATGATATATCCATATGATAAATTCATTGAGTCCTCCCTTTACGCTTCATACACAAGAATTAAGCCTGCACCATCACACACTTTTTATCATCTCCCAATGTTGCGACAGCCTTTGAGACGGTTCATAAGAGGAGTTTTTAGTTCTTTTTTGTACAGTCTTATCCATACGCCAATCTCGCTTATGACGTGCAAGCGAATGGTTTTGACTGATTCAACGTACACGGATTTAGAATGGGAGAATCTTAAGATGTTCGGCTTTCTCATTCAATATGAATAATGCTAGATTATGATTATAAATTAATGCGTTATCTATTTTTGAAATCCATGACCTTGGTTGTGCTTGTCAATATTTCATTTTCATTTATCGTCAACTATTCTACTTTTGGATAATGGCTCCATTGTAAGGAATGCCTTTAAGAAAGCATTCTTGTTTTAAAGAGTCGTTATAGTTTTTTGTTTTATAGGAGGATCAATAATGCTAAACATTATACTTTGATTAAAAAAGAAAGTAAATTATGACTATTATACTAAAACCGAGCGAGGTGACGCTTAGTGAACTTGAAGCTATTTATTTTAATGGTGAAGTGAGTAAACTTCATAATGACACGCATTTAGCTATCGAGAAAGGGGCTCAGCGCATTGCTGAAATTGCTGCTGGAAGTGAGCCTGTGTACGGTATTAATACTGGTTTTGGGAAGTTGGCTTCTATTAAAATTGATGCGGACGATGTCGCTGTTTTACAGAGAAATCTTATTTTGTCCCATTGTTGTGGGGTAGGAGAGCCTTTAGCTGAAAATATTGTGCGTTTGATAATGAGCTTAAAGCTTATCTCTTTAGGAAGAGGGGCTTCAGGAGTTCGTCTAGAATTGGTAAATTTGCTGGAAAATATGCTTGCAAAGGGCGTCATTCCTGTCATTCCTGAAAAAGGGTCTGTTGGTGCTTCAGGTGATCTAGCTCCACTTGCTCACATGGCGGCTGTTATGATGGGAGAAGGAGAAGCATTTTTTCAAAATATTCGTATGAGTGGAGCGGTTGCATTAGAGAAAGCGGGATTGTCTCCTATTATTTTAGAGGCAAAGGAAGGTCTAGCTCTTATTAATGGGACGCAAACATCAACAGCTCTTGCACTTGCCGGTCTTTTTCGAGCTTATCGGGCATTGTGTGGTGGATTGCTGGCAGGAGCTTTGACGACAGATGCCATTATGGGATCAACGGCGCCATTTCATCCTGATATCCATATTTTACGAGGACATTATGGGCAGATTGCTGTATCGAAAACATTAGAAAAGCTTGTAGAGGATTCAGAAATTCGTGCAGCACATTTACGTGGTGATGAGCGTGTACAAGATCCTTATTGTATACGTTGCCAGCCACAGGTCATGGGGGCATGTTTTGATATTTTGCTAGCAGCAGCAAAAACACTGATTATTGAAGCAAATGCTGTTACAGATAATCCATTGATTTTAAGGAATGGTGAAGTTGTATCAGGTGGGAATTTTCATGCTGAGCCTGTAGCGTTTGCTGCTGATCAGATTGCTCTTGCTTTATGTGAAATAGGATCTATTTCTCAACGGCGTATTGCTTTGATGGTTGATCCAGCAGTTTCTTATGGACTTCCAGCTTTTTTAGCGTATAATGCAGGTCTTAATTCAGGTTTTATGATTGCTGAAGTAACAGCAGCAGCTTTAATGTCTGAAAATAAGCAAATGGCCCATCCTGCTTCCGTTGATTCAACACCAACTTCAGCTAATCAAGAAGATCATGTTTCAATGGCTTGCCATGGAGCTCGTCGGTTATTGGTAATGAGCGAAAATCTTTTTACACTTATTGGCATTGAAACGCTTGTTGCAGCACAGGGAATTGAATATCGTGCACCTTTAAAAACAAGTGCTTTTTTGCAATCTGTTATGGAATGTTTACGCAGAAATGTTGCTTCTCTTAAGGAAGATCGCTATCTGGCTCCAGATCTTCATCAAGCACATATACTTGTGCGTGAAGGGCACTTATTATCTATTTTACCAGAAACAATTTTTCCTTCACTAGAACCCAAATAATATTTATTTTTGAGTTCAAAAGAGAAGGAGAGACCTAATTATGAGATTTCTTTATACAAAAATTGGAGAGATGATGAATATATCTTTATAATAATTAATAAATATTTTTCCATTTATTGGCTGTTATGTATTGTGTTTATTCACAATTATCTCTTTAATACGCTTATCTTTTGATATAAACTAGTTTAGATAAGTTTATGAATGAGTGTATTGTATTTATTATTACTCACTAAAATTAATATTTCTATTGAGTATTTCTCTTTTTAAAAGATAGTTTATAATTTTTGTACTTTTAAATCACGAGAAAGGGAAAATAAATGTCTAAAAATCGTCTATTATGTATTTTAATGGCAATCATTGTTTGTTTTTCGCAAATTGTGGAGGCTCACGCGAATTTTTGGAGAGGAAGATCTCAACAGGGTGGTTTTATTGCTATATGGGTACCGGAGAAAGATATTTTTGTTCAGGTAACAAGAGGAGCTATCATGAATGTTTCAGATCAAAGAAGTGGAAATAATAGTCGCTCTCTTGTTGGACCAAAGGTTGAAAAGATGATATTTGCCGCAGTTGCTCTTTTGCTTGGAAAGCTTGTATTTAAAGCGGCTGGAGTTTTTAAAAGATGGGCTGGGGCTAAAATTTCTCACACCTTTGAGGAATGGCGAGATTCCTTTATCATTGATTAAGCTATATCAATTGGTTTTAAAAATGAGTGCACGTGGTGTTGAATGCAATTTATGATGATGTGACAAACTAAAAAGTATAGAAGGTTTATACGGTACTAATAGAAAGTTTAACGCATGTTTCTCTTGAATATGATGATATCAATTTAAGGTTTTTATTTATAGCCTTGAAAAACACATATGATGAATGGAAGCTTATGCCTCTCATGTAAAACAGTGTTGTTTTTTGCGTGCACGGGTTTGTTTCAAGAAATTCCTCAATACTTAAACTTACATTTCAGGGTTGATCCGTGAATGGTATAACCTAAAAACTCTCGTGAAAAGTATAAGATGAATAGTGCATCATTATTTTTTATGTTACGAGGATACGATTTGATACTATAAGATAATCCATTTTCTGAGTTGTAACAGCTTTTTACACTTGAGACAGTTTATTAAAAGGCATTTTTATTCCTTTCTTTACGTATTTTTATTCACACGTCAATCTCGCTTATAATATGTAAATGAAAAGTTTTGATTGCTTCAATATGAACAGGTTTGGAAAAGAGAGAATCTTATGATATTGAGGAGCCAATTCAATATGTAAAACAATAAATTATCTTTATGAATAAAAATGTTTATATTATCTTGCATTCAACCCCACATATTCTGCAGAAAAATAGAAAATATATAAATGAGTTAAATGACAATTATAAAAAATTTTATTATCACGTAATTTCAATAAAACGATACAAAACTTAGGCTATAAAAAGCTGAATCATTCGCAATAAAAGTATTTTTTTCATTGCCTAGGATAGAACATCTGGAAGGCTATTGTTTAATGCTTTTAAAGTATATCTTCGAAAGAGAAACATGAGGCTTTATTTATCATAAAGCTGTTATTGTGGTGTGGATTTTCGTCAACATTTCAATAAAGAAGGAAAGTAATGGCACGAAATGAACTGAAACGAGGTATGAGTAAGCGCCAAGTTATTTTTTTAGCTCTTGGCTCTGCTATTGGAACAGGTCTTTTTTATGGGTCTGCACAGGCAATTAAGCTTGCGGGTCCAAGTGTTTTGATTGCCTATTGTATTGCTGGTTTAGCTATTTTTATGGTTATGCGGGCTTTAGGAGAGATGATTATTCATAATCCATTGCCTGGTTCTTTTGCACGTTATGCAGCAAATTACATATCGCCATTAGCAGGTTTTTTAACGGGATGGACATATGTATTTGAAATGATTCTTGTTGGTTTGGCTGATATTACAGCTTTTGCGACTTATATGGGTTTTTGGTATCCTGATGTTGCTCCTTGGGTATGGGCATTTAGTATTACGTTAATTATCACGGGTATTAATTTAGCTGCCGTAGAAGTATACGGTGAACTAGAGTTTTGGCTGTCTTCTATTAAAGTTATTGCTATCATTGCAATGATTATTTTAGGAATAGTAATTATTTTTTGTGGTTGGGGTGAAAGTGCAGTTTTTTCTACGGTTACTGTTCATAATTTATGGAAGAATGGTGGTATTTTTCCTAATGGTTGGTTTGGTTTTTTAGCTTGCTTTAGTGTTGTTGTCTTTGCTTTTGGTGGTATAGAAATCATTGGGATGGCAGTCATGGAAGTTCAAAACCCTCATCAAACAATTTCAAAGGCAATTAATTCTACTCCAGTTCGTATTTTGCTTTTTTATATCATGACGTTAGCTATTTTAATGTCACTTTATCCTTGGAATGAGATTGGTCTTATGGACAGCCCTTTTGTATCCATTTTTGAAAATCTTGGAATTTCATATGCGGCAAATATCTTAAATATTGTTGTTGTTACAGCGGCTATTTCTGCAATGAATAGTGGAATGTATGGTGCTTGTCGCATGATACATGGTTTATCGCAGGAAGGTTATGCTTTAAAAAAGTTTCAATATTTATCAAAAAATGGTATACCAATCTTTGTTATTTTGATGATCTTCGGTATTTTTCTTCTTGGTGCTGTCCTTAATTATTTTTACCATGAAAAGCTTTTTTTTCTTATTGCTGCAATGGCAACATTCGCGACAGTTTTTGTGTGGATGATGATTCTACTTTCACAAATTTTTATGCGAATTAAGATGCCTAAAGAAGCACAGAATGGTTTAAATTTTCCAATTCCATTTTGGCCAATAGGGTCGATTTTTTCTATTTTATTTATGGTTTTTATTTTTATTCTCTTATGGTATTTTGATGAGACACGACCAGTTTTAATTATAGGTTTTAGTTGGATCGCTTGGCTTGTTATTTGTTTTTATGCACTTAAACTTTATAATTTTAAGCAAAAGAAACTGCAATAAAATGTGAATAGAGATTAAACTCAAAACAAATAGCTGATGTTATCAGGAGAAGAGTTGTTTGATTGTTATTCTCTAAAGATTAGTATAATCTAGATTGAAGAAAATCTGCTCGTTATTATTTTACTTTGGGAGTTTTTGTGAGCCATTGCTTATGGTAATGACCAAATCATATAAATATTAGGCGTTTTTTGATGGTGAGCTCTGCAATCAATATAAGTCTTTCATGTTAAAATGCCTAACAGTGCAAATAGATTTTACTAGAGACAAGATTATAGGCAGATATCTTTTTCTAAACGCATTAATGGAGTTCTGTTTTACAAGATAAGTTATTGTAAGAATTGTTTTTATTGTTTTATAAGCTCTTTAAAAAATTGGTTGTTTAAATTTTGTTGTTTAAGAAACTACTGTTGCTTTTAGAAGCGAAGATAAAGTTCTTGATGTATTCTCTTGAAAAGAATGGTTGGAGTCTTCTGTGTCCTTTAAAAGGGTATTTTGGTTGCTATGGGGTAAAGGGGAGAAGTTTTTTATTTCTATTATTTTTTCTCAAAGAGGATTGGCGTTGGTAGAAAATAGTGGATAATAAAGTCATTGGAGGCATTGTATCATTGTGTTTGCAAAAACTTCTAATAAAGAGCAGCAAGGTATCACAATAAAATTTCATAGAAGAGTAAATTAAAGAGAACAATGAACGTGTGACGGTTTTACGATTCTTATTGTTATTGCGAGCAAAAGAGCAAGGATCAAACTTATTTTTTATAATATTGATACGGGAGTAATTTTTATCACAAGTGGAGAAGGACAAAATGCACTCCGCAACTGTATTGTGGTGCAAAATTATTCAATATTATTATAAAAGGCGCTCAAGAACACTACGACCAGCAAAAAATCATCGGAAAGTGGCTTTTTACACGAGAAATCTTCCAATAGCTCTGAAACGCATACCACAACGATTTCCTTTATCCTTGAGGCAATGGGCAAAATTGATACGGATGTACACGGAGATGCTATGATTATTGTTTCTCATCTGATCTACCTACAAAATCATTTACTTAACCCCATTGGTATAGGATTTGGTCACAATCCACCTACTTTTTATAAGGTACCATCGGAGTTCCCTTATGTATTATTTCCACCAGCAATTCTCATGCGAAAGGAGGGGAGAGCGCTAGGCGGGCTATGATCCTAGAATTGTTATAGTCATGCGCCTTATACGTGTGCAAGGTACTATGGAACGCCTCATATTATGCCAATTTATTCGATTTTAGATAATTTAGGTTTAGGTTATTTATGGAAAAAAAATGAAACAAATCTTAAAATTATTAAGTGGTTTCATTCTGTTAAATGTCGCTGGATATAACATCGACAAGCTCCACTAGGAGTTTTGAGTGCTTGGGAGAAGCTTGGAGCAGACTTTACTGAGGTAGGGAAAAGCACTGTTAGAATGTGGCATGCCAACCTCGTATGATGTCTTTCCAGAAAATAAAAAGTTAAGCCTCAATGCAGAGGCTTCCATTGATTCTTGCATGATCCAAGCAAAATTCCACTACAAATGGGGAGGACTATATTGGTGTTATACTTAATAAAGATGAAAACCTCGCTATTTGTCGTCCTAGTGCTGTTATCCTGCAACGAAGTGTCAAGAAGCGTTTGAACAGCTCGTTTTGTAAAAAATATAAAACCGCACCTGAATGCCAGCCTTAATTTTTGCTGGTGATGATCAACAATCACTACCTTCATGTTTCTCATGCCTGTGCGCGGGGGGGGGACTTAATTCACCATTTCAATGCTATTTATTTATGGGTACTACAACTGTAGGCGCAATAATATAAAAATATCTATTTTTGTTGTAATCAAAATATTGATAATAATTATAGGTATGCCGTTGATAGAATATGATTTTAGTAATAATTTTACCGTATTTTTGATATAACAATAATGGTATAATCTTCGGAAAGGTAAAAATAATAAAGGTTGATAATATTCATCATTGTTTTGGAAATAAAAAAATAGCATGTAAAATAATTTATAGATTGTTTCGTAATATCAAAATTACTCAAGGATAGGAAAATGAAGCATATTTTAAAATTATTAAGCGGGATAACTTTATTTGTTATGGCTGGATGTTACGAAGAGCAGCCTTCTCGAACAGCCGTAGATGCATGGGAAAAGCCCGGCGCAGATCAGCTTGAGATCAAAAAAGCTCTGTTGGAATGCGGAGTGCAGCATTTTGATGGTCGTCTTGATACAGAAACAAGTATGGATGAGAAATTCAATGCTGAGGAGGCAGAGAATGCATGTATGATCCAAGCAGGTTTTCGAGATAAATTGGGAAGGGTGAAGTGGTGTGAGAAATATGAACATCTTCCAATTTGTCAGCCTGATGCAGTTATTCCTCAGCGAAGTGTAGAGAGGCGTTTGAATAGTCCTCATTGTAAAGAGCATAAAGAACAACCTGAATGTCAACCTTAGGTGTTGATGTTTCTGTAATCAATAATTCTCGTGTTCTTTTTCTCGCATGGGGGGGCGAGGTTGCTTTTTTAATGTACTAGCCATCTTGCATGCGAAAAAATACTAGCAAGCTTTTCAGCCTTTCTATCGTAAATATTGAAGGAGGGAAATGAAAAATATTGAAATTATTGAGTGTTATAATTTTATTAAGCGCTGCTGGATGTGTTAGCAAATCTCCCCCAATCGATCTTGGCATTATGAGAAAAGTCCAATGTCAATAAATCTACGATCTCACAAGTACTGTTCAAATGTGGCAGGCAGCCGATCTACGCTTTTCCTGAAAATATGGATTCGTGTGCAAGTCAGTTTGTAGCAATTTATGAATGCATGACTAAAGCAGGTTATCGGTACAAATTACAAGATTCAAAGGGAATCTATTTTTCATCAACGCCGCGAAGCGATTCATTTTTAGCAAATTTATTGGTAGTAAGGTATCAGCAGGTTATAGATAATGATATTTTTGGTGTAACCAATTCGACGAAAAAGATGTTACGTCTTGATGAATGATAAAAAACGCTAGTAAATAAAAAAAGCTTTGCACAAGTGATCACCAACAGTAGAATGCTCATTTTAAAAGCAATAATTGAATGAAAATATTAAACGGGAGAAGAGAGAAATACGGCTCTTTTTTCTCCAATATAGTTATATTCATCGTTGTCAGATGATGATAGCGGAGGATAGTGAGTTGTTGTTTAGAGAAATTTATTCAATATAAAGAATGGTAAATAATAGCTTTGCTAAAATATCTGCTTTAACGATAATAAGCAGATAGCTTTCATAAAACTGATTTTGATGAAATTTTATTTTGGTGTTTTTTAATTTTAAGATGGTGAGTGTTTTTCTGTATTTTAGATTTTATCAAAAGATCTAAAGTATTATGCAAGTAATTTTGATATAAAGATCTTTTCATTTTATGATAATTTTTTTGTTGTAGTTAAAGAAATGATGCTGTTATAGCTTTCATATATTATATCTCATTATATCGTATTTTTATTAAAACGTTTTGATCTTTTAAATCTTGAAATCGTTCTTATTTTGTTGCATTTTATTTTTCGGTGGTGAGATAAATTGAAAATTATATCTCTTCAAAATTCGCATTTTTCGCGTTTTTTGAGATTAGTTTTTTGGCATTTTGTATTGCAGTTCTCAGCGGTTTTTAGGATGCACTCTTTAAAAAGATTGTTATCCTAAATGGTATTTTTAAACTTTTTGTTCTTCTTTACATAAAATACAAAACATATTATGAAACGCTATAATTTATCAGAAAAAAATAAAATAATTTTGTTTGTTTTATTCTTATTGTGTTTAATTCGTGGTTTTATTTTTTTGCCAGCATTTTTTGTTTTGTTGAAAAAAAGAAAGTTTTGAAAAACAATGATCACCAAGGTATCTAACAATCACTTGTATTTGTATGTTTTTACAGCAGCTATTTTTTCTTTTTTGTTAAATATAAATATTGAGGCGCATTCTCATTCATCTGTATCACTGTTATGTGACGAAAATAAATTGCCTTATAAATGCAGTGATGGTGTAAAGCATACAATTAGTGATAAAGTATATAAGTTCACGGTACCTGTTAAAGAAAAGAATGGGGAGGGGAGTTCTCTCATATTGCCTGCTGCTATAGTAGTTCAGGAGCCAAATACAGTTATTCAGGCAATGCGTGTAGAAGTTGAAGCTACTGCGGGTATAGAAGATATTTATGGTGTTTCTGTATCACGAGGGGGAAGAATTGTTTTGAGTGATTCAGCTTTTAAAAATGTGTCAATAGGTCTTAAAGCTGATAGTGGAATGATTGAGGTTAATCGTGGAACAATTGAGGCTTCTCAGATTGCAGCTTATGCAGAGAAGCGAGGAGCATCTGTTACGTTAACGAATACAAAAATTAAAGTGGAAGGTTTGGGTATCGGTCAAGAGAGTGCTCTTTTCGTTAGGGCTGATGCGGGTATTCAGATGAAAAGTGGATTTATTGATGTGAATGATGCTGCTGCGCTTTATGTGGGGAGAGGGGGGAGTGCGACTTTAGATGGTGTTACCATTACTTCAAAATATCAAAAAACAGAAGACAATGAAAATACAAATAAAAAGATTGCACATACAGTTTTCAATGTAAAACATCAGGGCTCTGTTTATTTAAAAAATACTAATATTATTTCTACGGATGTTCATGTTTTAACAGTTGGACAAGATTCTAATACACTGTCCAATAATGGCAGGGAAGGAAATATTTTAATTTCGTGGGTTAATATTGAAGATTCAACAATTAAAGCAATAGGTAACAAACATGGTATGTATTTTAAGAGGGATGGGGGGAATGATGCGTATGAACAGGGGTTTGTCTTTTTGAAAAGGACGATTTTTGAGGTTCCAGATGGGACAGCTGTTCATAATAATAACAGTCGTAGTTATATTGGAATAACAGAAGGTACAAAAATTTTTGGTGACTTATTATTAACAGCTGAAAAGGGGGGGGCTGTAGCGATTTTGGCTGATTCTTCTTCATTGATAGGAGGGACTCGTGTTGCCGATGATTCTATTGCTGAGCTTTATTTGACAGGGGGATCAAAATGGTTTTTGACAAAAAGAAGAGAGATAGATTCGCAAGTTGCAAACCGTACAAGTTCGTTTATTTCATTTGTGAAAGTTTCTGATAGTTTTATTGCTTTTGAAACTCCAATGTTTCAGGAGTATCAGACACTTCATATTGGGAAGGGAGAAAAAGAAGTTTATAGTGCGCAAGATAGGGCAGATATTTATCTCAATACACATTTCAGTAGTGAGGGTTTGCTCGATAATAAAAAGACTGATCGGCTTTTGATACATGGCGATGTTTCTGGAAAAACGACAGTTTATGTGCAATTTGTTGCAGGAAATCAGGGGGAGATAGCAACCGGTGAAAATGCTCATAGTATTTCACTTATTCAGGTTTCTGGAAAAGCGGCAGAAGATTCTTTTCAGTTAAATCGTGCTTATATTGCATTAGAGGGGGTGCCTTATCAATATTATCTTCATGCTTATGGTCCAAATTCTACGCTTGGAAATGCACAAATTTCTCAAAGATTGGTTGAAGGAAATGGAGATTTTTGGGATTTTCGCCTTGAAAGTAAGTATATTCAGCCTTCTTTGGGAGTGTCTGTTATCCCTCATTCTGAGTTAAAGGTCAGAGAAGTTGTTCCACAAGTTCCAACCTATCTTTTGTTACCAAATGCTTTGTTTCATATTGGAATCATGGATATCAGTAATCAACAAAAGGAATTGCAAGTTACGCAGTCTATTCCTCGCAAATTATTAAAAGGTGAAGGGAATTTTGCTTTATCTGTCCACGGTTATGGTGGGAGTTATCGTTATGTCTCAGATCTTTCTACACTTAAATATGGGTACGATGGTAATGTTGATTATAACGCTATAAAAACAGACATTTTGCTCAAAACAATAGAGAGCGCATATAGTACGACATCTTTTGGAATTATGGGAACCTATGGAAAGCTTTCCTTACAACCTCGTAACGTGGAACAAAGCCAAAAGAGTACGTTTAATAAATGGTCATTTACGACATACGGTAGTGTGAAACACAACACTGGTTTTTATGTAGATGGTCTTTTATCTTATGGTTTGTTTAAAGGGGATGTACTTACCCATGCTTGGGGTAAAACGGCTACATTAAAAGCAAATCCTTTGAACGTTTCGTTTTCTGCTGGTAAAGTGTTTATGACAGGATATGAAGATCTTATTTTTGATCCGCAACTCCAGCTTATTTATCAACATCTTCAATTTGATAAGTTTCGTGATATTGATGGATTTGATGTTGAGATGAAAAAAATAGGTCAATGGTTGGTGCGTATTGGGGGGCGTTTAAATAAAACATTTTCAGCATCTGAAAAGGATCGTATCATTTGTTTTTATGGTAATATTCATCTTTCTAATCGTTTTGGTAAAAAACAATTTGTTCATTTTAAAGATGTTTTCCAGTTGGGGTCTTTTGGTTCTTCTTTAGAAACAGGTCTGGGTATTAATGCGCAGTTTTCTTCTAAAGTTACACTTCACAGTGATCTTAGCTATCAGCATAGGTTAACCAAGGCTGGTTTTTCTGGAATTCATTTTTCTGGTGGTTTGCGCTATCATTTTTAATAAATCGTTTTAAAAATAATAAATATGATTTTTAAAGTTTTGTTTTATTGTCGGGATTAAAACCATTGATGGTGCAGAATTTTAGTCACTTCTTTTAATAATGGCATCATGTGTTTTAATAAGTATAAAAGGATCACGTTGATTTGTTTTTTATCTGGTTGATAGGGGTGCTTAAATGCTTCAAAAAAATTTACAATGAGACTGTAAATCTATTTGTGTTATTTGGGCTATAAATATTGGAGATATATTCGTCATCAGCTTCTTAAAATATTATTATTATTATCCTATCATGCTGTAAAGTACTGTTATTTGAGGTAGCTGATATCAATCATGAAAGGCAGGGAGATATTGGTTGCTGATTAAGAGCTTTTGCTGTTAAGCAGAGGAGGGGATATGTAAAATATAGAACTCTATCGTTTCGTGGATGATGCACATTTTTCTGCTTTAAAATTTTGTAAAAAGCGTTTTTGAAGCTGTTCGTATCAATCGCATTATTGTAGGTGGATAATGAGAAAAGTAGTAAAACGTGAACACTTTTACAATCAAATTCAACATCTTCCGTTCTTCTAAGGACAAATCCTTTAAAAAAATTGCTCTAATAGCTGTATTGAATATATGAACAAGATCATGTCTTATTTGTGAAATAGATATGAAATATAACTTTTAAATTAGAGTGGGGGCGGTAAGATCTTTCTTTTCTTCTTTGAGATATGGTGAGAAGAGATTGATCGTATCAAAAAAGTCGTTTATAAGTTTTCATGATTGTTTCAAATATAGAAATATTGAAGAGCTTTTATTAAAATGGGGTGTAAAAGTAGAACATATCTTCCTCAATTCTTGGTTTTTGAAATATGAAAAAAGCGTTTGCGAAATTTTAGGAAAGCGCATTGTAATTTCGTTTGTATCGATAAGATTTATATCAAAGTTCAGGGTCAGTAAAAATATCTTTATCGGACTATTGATAAACATGGTGTTTCAATATGATGCTTAAGGTGTCATCGAGCCATTTATGGTAATTGCGTGCTTCTTCGTTTGAGTTATGAACAGAGAAAATAAAACCAGGATATCCACCAAATTCTGGTGGAGGTGGTGAAATGTGATTGGTTTCAAAGAAAATGATAGTTCTGGCGGTTTGAGGATGCTGTGCAACCTTATCTAGACCTAAAAATCCAGAAAACCGTCCATGACCACGAAGAGGAATAATGTAATTTGCAGCCACTTTTTCAGCTGGGAGTATATCGGGAAGGTCTAAGTTTTGTTCAGCTAAAGCGGCATTCATACATAGTTTTGCAAATGAAATCCCTGTACCTTTCTCAACAATAAAATGGGAGACACCCGATCCACCTATACGAGCGCCTATCTCAATGATATAAGGTAAATTATTCGCATCTAAGCGTAGCTCTACATAGGCAGCACCCATATTTATACCAAGAGCTTTAACTCCAGAGCATGCAGTCTCACATAAAGCAATAATTAAAGGATCATCTATATCACAGCGTTGACGATAAATTATTTCTTCAAACCATGATCCCTCAGGCTGTCCCTTGTCTCCAACGGCCAGAACATGTACACCTGCTGTATCAACAAAGCATTCTACGACAAACTCTTTTCCTGGAAAATACTGTTCTACGACTAAACCTACAGGTTTATTTTTATCATTAAAACGTGCCATGTCTTTATGCTGAACATTCCATACGGCTTTAATGAGATCAGGAAGTTCGGCGGAATTTTTAGCTAACATTACGCCTGTACTTGCCCATCCAGAGACAGGTTTAATAACGAGTGGATAATCCAAGGCTTGTGTTTGTGATAGGTCTTCTGGATTATCTATATAAAAGAATCCTGGTGTTCTTAAGCCTGCTTTAGCAAAAGCTTGACGCATGAGATATTTATTTCTGGTTAATGCTGCTACTTCTGGTTCAATACTTGGAGTATTGATTTTTTTTGCAGCCAAAGCTGTCCATAGGATGGCTTCTTCGCGAAGGGTCATAATTCCAGAAATATTGCGTTCTTTTGCTCCCGTTGCAAAAGTGTCTAGAGCTGCCTCTGGGTTATCAAAAACAGGAAGTTGCCAAGTTGAAGTGACTGCTGCGGGGTGTTGAGTGGGAGCGCTTTCAGCGGTATCATAAATCATTACTAATTCGATATTAGCTGCTTGTGCTGCTTCAAATATAAATGGTAATTTTGCATTGCGCTGGCAAACTAACGCGAGTTTTTTCATTTTGTTTCCTCATTAAATTTGGAGTTTTGAGAATGGCGTTTATGTTGCCATGTAGATACCTTTGATGCATCTATAAATAAGAGTGTCATCCCTATAAAAACTACAATCATAGCAATTATTTTGATAATATTGAGAGAAGTGCTAGAGCCGATTATCCATTCACATGCAACCACTGCAAAAGGAGATAATACGCCGATAGTATTGACGTATAATACGCCTCCTTCGGCTAAAACTTTTTAGTGTAATACGTAAACTGGTGCCGAGCAAACAGTTCCTAAAATCAATATTTTAAATATATCTTCTAACTTAAGATATAAGAGTGGGGCAGGATCAAAAATAAATAATGGCATAAATGATGCTGCAGAAATTGTCGTGATCCAAGCCAGTGAGGTGAGCAAAGGTAGATTTTCAAGATAACGTTTAGACAATAAGCCATAAGCAGAGTAAGAAAGTGCTGTTGTTAAGGCAAGAGCTATTCCTATTAGGCTGTAATATCCACCCTCTGCACTGTTTATATTAAATGCTATAGCTGCTACACTGACAATTATCATACCGATAAGTTTTAACCATGAGAACGTAAGGCTATTCGTCAGTGCACCCAATATGTAGGTAATACCTGGAATAGTAGCGAGAGCCATAGTTAAATCACTGGCTTTGAGCGATTTTAATGCACCAAAGCTGCATACAAAATATAACGAGAATCCTAACACTGATAGAATTAAAAAAGAAGGTATCATGGAAAGCAATGGTAGAGATCTGAAAACAGATTTCTCACGAAATACTGCAATCAGCCATAAGGTGGCAGCGGTGGCAAACAACCTAAGTCCAACTGCATGCATGACGGGTATATTGCTAACCAAATTCTTAGATAATAACCAACTTATGGAAAACAATGCTAGAATGGCAAAAGTAAATAATAGTAACCGTCCTTTTATAAAACTCAATGATTTAATCCTCTAATCACTCGCTGTGCATAATATGATGTTGAAAAATTAAATCGTGACTGTGAAGTTTGCGGCTTACCAAGATTATTTTGGATATAATCCTTAGCTCCTGCCAAATAAGCGTCATCATCTAATGTTTCAAGTGCTTCTATATCTGCTATCATCAATATTATTACTTTTTCAAGACGCTCCAAATCAAATTGAAGATAACCTTGATTTGTTTCAATCAATGCTTTGTTCCGCGTCAACATTTCAAAAAGCAAGATCCCTGTACCAGCATCGAATGTCATATGCTGATCAGAATCTTTTGGATAACGGAATATGCGTTCTAATAGGATAAACTCAGTTATTTCTTTCCAAAATTTTGGATGATTTTGTAGCATAATACGCACTGTAATTAAATCAACTTTAGTTTCTTCTAGAAGACCTGTGAACCAATTTAATTTTATATACAGATTTTTATCCAATGGCCGCGGTCCAGTATGATGTGCATAGTCATGATAATAGCCTCATAAACAGCGAACATCATAAATATCCTCTTTAGATAAGTTACAACTATGCAATTGATAGAACGAGAATTTACTATCTCTATCAAGCAAACATTCAGCTTCCACAATTGTTTGCTCATTGTAAATATCGAAGAATTTACTGAAAAAAACAAAGCAAATGCCTGCTTATCAATTTTCTTAGCAGTCACCCCAGATTCTGGGAATAGAACAATGCAATTGCCTTCTAAACAACCCTTTGATGCTATTCGCGTTTTTATACATTGAAAATGTAATACATAATTCTTTGTATATTTTACGTTGGCAAGATAGTCCGTTTCATGACGATATCCTGTAACTAATTCCAGCCGGAATCCTTCTGGATCAGGTCCATTTGTTGCACGCATTGGAGCCAAGAAAAACAAGGGAGCATCTGGTAATGGGGCTTTGAAAGCAGCCAAAGTGTTATCAAATTTAGGAGGGGTCGTTAAACCGCTGATCATCCACTGATGAAGATCATCAGAAATGGTCGCTAAAAGTTTTGGAGATAATCCGTCAAGAATATTGGCATGGTGGTTCAGCAGAGTAATCAATTCATTGATCATATTACTATCTACCGAAGGTTGGTTCCTTAATGCTCCCATCTCGTTCTTGGCGCATACGGAATTTGTCAACCAAGTTAACAATGGAAAGAAGCGCTTCAGATTTTTTCATGATTAGTTGACTTTAGTGAGTGGAGCAAAAAGGCCATTGGCACTTGTCCAAAGTTTTCGACAATACTCAGCCTATAGCGATTTGCCGCAACCGATGTTGTGATACAAGCATCGGCTTTTTCAGCCTTACAAAGAACGGCTGCATCAGCATTGCTGTTGGCAAATACTTTGTCATATTGATGAGCTACCAGAGATTGCGGGGCAGGATGAGTCGCTACGGTTTTAATTTCATCAATGTTATTGCGTTTAGCTAAAACCATAGAGTGAGTAGGCATGATAAAGCTGTCAAATAATTGCATATCACTTAAACGGGTAAATATGAGTGTATGCAAATCAGGGTAAGCAGCACAGCTTAAGAGATATCTATCCTTTTTCTGAGCGAGTTCCTCAAAGGCTCTTTCAAGAGTTGCGTATAAGATAATACGTGATTCTAAATCAGCGGAAGAAATATTTTTATTGTGATTGTCAAGCCACTATTGTGCTGCAGCTGTGCAGTTAGTATCTGCAGGGATAAGTGTATAGATAAAAGTATTATTTTCAGATTGTATGACTTCTATACTTTTTAAGTATAAGAATAGATTTAAAATAGTGCAATATGTGAAGTATATTAAGCAAAATAAGTTAAATAATTTAGTGTTTTACAAAATATATGTATATGTGAAAGAAAATTGTGATATAATTGGGTCTTATCATTATCCTATTATGCCATAAAACATCGTCGTTTAGGAGAGTAATTGAGCAGGAAAAATTCTACGCAGGGGATATTTATTGGATATGTTAGACGAATGATTAGAATGGTTAAGCGAAGGTGAATGATACATAAAGCACACCGCTCTATCATTTTTTGATGATGAGCTTTTTTGTTTTAATCTTTTGTAAAAATTGTTTTTGAAGCTGTCCGTATCGATAACATTATTGTAGGTGGATAATAAGCAAAATGGTAAAGCATGATTACCTTTACTATCAAATTCAATATACTTAGCTTTTTAATTAAGATAATATTTTAAAAATTATTCTATAGCCATGATTGTATTGAATATATGAAAGATATTACCATTGTCTTGTTTGTAAAAGAAACATGAAATATAACTCTTAAATCAGATTGGGATTGGCAAGATCTTTTTCCTTCTTTGAGGCATGGGAAGGTCGGATTAAATTTTATTAAGGTACATAAAACATTCGCTTTCTTGAAAAGATCAGAGGTAAACAAAGATGCGTGAGATTTTGGATCATTTTGATATGCCATTGAATAAAAATAAAAAGAGTTCTGTTCAAAAGATTCAAAATCTTTCATGTCAGCCGCTAGCAAAACGATTTTATAAACAAGTGAAGATTGCTTGTGAGGAAGGGCGTTTTACTATCTTATTAGATGAACGTCCCGTTAAAACGCCCGCAAGGCGTCATTTTCATGTGCCAACAGAAGTGTTTGCTGAATACGTTGCTCAGGAATTTGAGAGCCAAAAGCACGTTGTTGATCCTGCAAAAATGCCGATGACGCGTTTGGTTAATACTGTTATTGATGGTATTGCTGATGATATGCAGGTTGTTTTTGAAGATTTATTGCGTTTCGTTGCGTGTGATATGATCTTTTATCGTGCACAGACACCTAAAGAGCTGGTGCAAAAACAATCTGAACAATGGGATCCTTTATTAGATTGGGCAGAAAAAAAACTGGGTTCAAGGTTTTATTTGACAGAAGGACTGATGCATGTGGAGCAATCACCAGAAGCACTTCAAGCTGTGAGTCATTATTTACGTAGCGTTGAGTCTCCTTATATGCTTGCTGCTCTTCATATGATGACAACCTTAACGGGATCTGCTCTTATTGCTTTTGCTGTTGCTGGGGGAAACATTGATGCTGACCATGCTTGGTCTGTTGCCCATTTAGATGAAGATTGGATGATGGAACAATGGGGAATAGATAAAGAAACAATGGTGCGTCGTGCTCATAAAAAAGTTGAATTTAAGGCTGCGGCCACAATTGTTACAACTTGCTTATAGGGGTAAATCTTTTATTTACGTGCATTCTTTTCGCTCAGAGTATTTTTGTGACTTTTGGGGGATTGATTTTTGCTTTTTCAAGTCCAGGAAATAGTTCATTGGTTATGTTTAAGAGCGTTTCGTCATTACCGCGGATAAAATACCATTGGTTATCATGAAGTAGGGCAATAACTTCAGTTTGAATAGAGCATTTTTTTCCAGCATTTGTTGTGGTTACAAGTTCCACGGGTATAACAAAATAAGGGGTGCCATTATCAAGTATACCTTCACGTTTTTGTTTTTGGTCAATGTTGATCGTTTCAATCTTGTAACTTTCTGCCAACCGTTCTATTTGGCTTTTCATGATTTGTCGAAATTGTGATTGACTAAGATTTTTTTTGGCGGTTAAGCGGTTGATGATTTGGGGAGGAATAGCATTTAAGATGGCATTTGCATCGGTATTTTTAAGTGCTTTACTATAAGCGGATGTTGCTTTTTCAAGGGCTGTGAGTTTTTGATTGGTTATTGTATGTGCTTGAGTTGTTGATGTGATAAAGACAATGCATAAAAGAGCGGGAACGAGAAAACAAATTCGCGGCATTAGAAACCTTGTTAATTCATTTGAAGAGATTCCAATACATTATAAAGGAAAAGCAGATGAGCAAAAAGCCTCTTGCGCTTTTGCATGAGAAGAATATCCACAAAAATGGAGGCTTTTGCCTCCATTTTCAAAATCAAAAGAATGCGTATTGATTGTTTAAACAGAATAGTACATATCAAATTCAACAGGATGGGGTGTTGTTTCGTAGCGCAAGACTTCTTGCATCTTTACTTGAATGAAGGAATTAATTTGATCATCATCAAAAACGTCGCCAGCTTTAAGAAAGCCACGATCTTTGTCAAGTGCTTCAAGCGCTTCACGCAGACTTCCTGAAACAGTAGGGATTTCTTTGAGTTCTTTTAAGGGAAGATCATAAAGATCTTTATCCATAGCATGTCCGGGATGAATTTTGTTTTTGATGCCATCAAGGCCAGCCATTAAAAGGGCTGCAAATGCCAAATAGGGATTTGCTGTTGGGTCTGGAAAACGAACTTCTACGCGTTTTGAATTTGGTGAGGAGCTCATTGGGATACGGCAAGATGCAGAACGATTACGTGCTGAATAGGCAAGAAGAACAGGGGCTTCATAACCAGGAACCAAACGTTTATAGGAGTTTGTGGATGGGTTGGTAAAAGCATTGATTGCTTTTGCGTGCTTAATAACACCACCGATAAAAAATAAACAGGTTTCTGATAGTCCGGCATATTCATTTCCTGCAAAAATGGGTTTGCCATCTTTCCAAATGGAGATGTGGACATGCATTCCAGAGCCGTTATCACCAAAAACTGGTTTTGGCATGAAGGTTGCTGTTTTCCCATAACTGTTTGCTATTTGATGTACAACATATTTAAAAATTTGCATCTTGTCAGCCTCGCGAACGAGTGTATCAAAACGAATACCCAACTCATGTTGGCCTGCTGCTACTTCGTGATGGTGTTTTTCGACCTGTACGCCCATATCTTTGAGTGCTGTGAGCATTTCAGAACGCATATCTTGGCAGGAATCAATCGGTGGAACAGGAAGGTAGCCCCCCTTTATTCGTGGGCGATGTCCTAGATTGCCTGTTTCATATTCCGTATCATCATTGGAGGGAAGTTCACTTGAATCGAGTTTAAATCCTGTATTGTAAGGATCCGTTTTATAGCGCACATCATCAAAGATAAAAAACTCTGCTTCTGGACCTACATTGATTGTATCTCCAATGCCTAAAGATTTCATATAAACCTCAGCCCTTTTGGCAATAGAACGAGGATCTCTACGATAAAATTCACCAGAGACAGGATCAAGTACATTACAAAATATGACCAAAGTAGATTGAGCAAAAAAAGGATCAATATGTGCTGTTTCTGGATCTGGCATTAAAACCATGTCAGATTCATTAATTGTTTTCCAACCAGCAATTGAAGAACCATCAAACATGACACCATCACTAAAAGTATCCTCGCTGATCTCTGCGATATCCATTGTAATGTGATGCAATTTTCCTCGTGGATCAGTAAAACGTAAATCAACAAAACGGATTTCGTTGTCTGTAATCTGTTTGATAATATCTGATGCGGTTGTCATATTCAATTTCCTTAATATGGCGTTGAGGTGGATAAAAAAGTGAATTTTCTCGTTATTTATTAAAGGGCATCGATACCGGTTTCGTCCGTTCCTATACGAATGGCATCATCAATGGAAAAGACAAATATCTTTCCATCTCCGATATGTTTGGTTTGAGCTGCTTTACGTATTGCATCAACAGTTTGTTCCAGTTTTTCATCGGACACAACAATTTCAATCTTTACTTTAGGTAGAAAGTCAACAACATATTTCGTGCCACGATAAAGTTCTGTATGTTCCCTTTGACGACCAAAACCTTTCGCTTCTGTTACTGTAATACCATGTAACCCAATTTTTTGAAGCGCTTCTTTCACTTCATCAAGTTTGAAAGGTTTTATAATGGCTTCAATTTTTTTCATGCTGAAATTATCTCCAACGTTATTTTGTCTTTTTAGACTGCATCACATTATATTGACAACTGTAAGATGTCCAACAGATACTTTGTGCACAAAAAGTCGAAAATAATGACACTCTATGCTCTTTTAGGAGAGTTTCTTTTGTAGAATAAAGTCAAATACTGTTTTTGGGAAAAAATCTTACAATTCTTGTACAAGAATTAAAATAATATAATAAAAGAGCTTTGTTTCTTTTTTGTTAGATAATACGTTGACTTATAATGATAATTAGACGTTTTCTATATTGAATGAGAAACTCTAATAGCGTAAGATTCTCTCATTTTAGATCTTTTTATCGTCAATCAATCAAAACGATATCCTCGTATATCATGAATAGTACGAGTGTGTGGATAAAAACATTTGAAAAAAATAAAATGCTTTTATGAAAGCTTTCGATAACTAAAGGTTTTACAATATTAGGGGGTAGGGAGATAAATATTGGAAAAGAGTGTGATGATGCCGATAATGCTCCTTCATAAACGTAAAGATGGTGGTGTACAATAATGGATTTACCATTATAGCATTAGGTGCCGTCGTGAAATGGGCTTGAGAGCGTTGAGAAATATTTCTTTAAAACAGATGTGTGAATTGGCAACGCAAATATATTTCGTTTGGGGCGTGTTGTCTCTTCGTGAGGAATGGGATTCCATTAAGGAACGCGATAAACAAAAGCGTGAAGCAATGGGCACTCTTTATTATAAGATACTGCTGCGGATGCCTTTGAAAATCGTAAAGATAAATTAAAAGGAGATGTAAAGATAGGAACTTAATTTATACCCTTAAAACTTCGTATTCTTTCCAAATTGGGCTGTCTGGTCGTTTCAGATATAAACAAAACAGAGAATAAATACGCAATTATGCGCGCGTTCCTATGGGCAATACGAAAATTGAAACAGCTTATAAAGCGCTAAATTGTTTCATCCTTTGCTTTAAACATGTTGCACCACTGGAATTAGGTGTTGGTGTTTACAGGTAACAATAAAAGTACAGGCTTTGTTCGTATGCTGTATTTACAATGGAAAGCGTTTTTAAGAATTGGAATTACAGAGAGAGGGGCGCAGTAAAACATCTTTTAGAAATTTCCCCGTGTAGGAAGTGGAAGCCTTAATGATGTCCTCAGGGCGTCCAATTGCAACAATTTCGCCACCACGATCTCCACCTTCTGGTCCTAAATCAATAATCCAGTCGGCTGTCTTTATAACATCAAGGTTATGTTCAATGACTATAACTGTGTTGCCTTGCTCGACTAGTTCATGCAGCACTTCAAGAAGTTTGGAAATATCGTGAAAATGTAAACCTGTTGTCGGTTCATCCAAAATATAGAGTGTACGTCCTGTTGTTTTACGTGAAAGTTCTTTCGCAAGTTTCACACGTTGTGCTTCCCCACCAGAAAGTGTGGTTGCTTGCTGTCCTACTTTTATGTAACCTAATCCTACTTTAATGAGAGTTTCCATTTTATTATGAATAGCGGGAATAGCTTGGAAAAATTCCTCTGCCTTTTCAATTGTCATATCCAAAATATCGGCTATAGACTGTCCTTTGAATTTTATTTCTAGTGTTTCTCGGTTATAGCGTTTTCCTTTACAGACATCGCAAGTAACATAGACATCGGGTAAAAAGTGCATTTCAATTTTTATGACTCCATCACCTTGACATGCTTCGCAACGTCCTCCTTTAACATTAAATGAAAAACGCCCAGCTTTATAACCACGGGCTTTTGATTCTGGAAGATCGGCAAACCACTCACGAATCGGTGTAAAAGCGCCTGTATAGGTTGCGGGATTAGAGCGTGGGGTGCGTCCAATGGGGGACTGGTTGATATCAATGACTTTATCAAGAAATTCTAATCCTTCAATTTTGTCATAGCTGGCAGGGCTGTGATGAGAGCCCATGATATGATGTGAAGCTGCTTTGAAAAGCGTTTCAATAAGAAATGTTGATTTTCCTCCTCCAGAAACACCGGTTACGCATGTGAAGGTTCCAAGAGGGATGTTAGCATTGATATTTTTGAGGTTATTTCCCTTGGCGCCGATGATTTTAAGTGTTTTCATTTTTGATATTTTGCGTCGCTCGGCGGGTATTTTAACAGCCATTTTTCCTGAAAGGTATTGTCCTGTGAGAGAGGCTGAATTTTCTATAATTTCCTGTGGTGTCCCTTGCGCTATGATTTCTCCACCATGAACGCCCGCGGCAGGGCCCATATCGACAACATAATCTGCTGTGAGAATAGCATCTTCATCATGTTCAACAACAATAACTGTATTGCCAAGATTGCGTAAATGACGCAGCATTTCCAAAAGGCGTTCATTATCGCGTTGGTGTAACCCGATAGATGGTTCATCTAAAATATAAAGAACGCCTGTAAGACCAGAACCAATTTGGGATGCTAACCGAATGCGTTGGCTTTCTCCACCTGAAAGCGTTCCTGAATTTCGAGACAAGGTAAGATATTCCAATCCTACATGATTTAAAAAAGCTAAGCGTTCGCGAATTTCTTTTAAAATACGTATGGCGATATTACGTTGTTTTTCTGTGAGATATTGATGAATATTGGCAAACCAATCATCTGCCTTTAGAATAGAAAGATCTGATATTTGCCCAATGTGCATTCCGTGGATTTTTACAGCAAGTGCCTCTGGTTTTAAACGATAACCATGACAAGCTGGGCAAGGCGAAGAAGACATATAACGTTCGATTTCTTCTCGAGACCAAGCAGAATCGGTTGCTTTCCAGCGTCTCTCCATATTGGGGATGATTCCTTCAAAAGGTTGGGTCGTTTTATGCGAACCAGAATTATTTTTATAGATAAAAGAAATTTCATCTTTTTTTGTACCGTAGAGAATAGCCTGTTGTGCTTCATTAGAGAGTTCACACCATTGATCTGTGAGTTTGAAACCGTAAGCTTTTCCTAATGCTTCTAAGGTTTGTCTATAATAAAGTGAATCTGATTTAGCCCAAGGAGCAATGGCTCCATTCTTTAGGGTAAGATTTTTATTTGGCACAATTTTTAGTGGATCCACTGCCCTTTTGATACCCAATCCATCGCAGAGAGGACAGGCCCCAAAAGGATTGTTGAACGAAAAAAGGCGAGGTTCAATTTCAGGAATAGAAAAACCAGATATAGGGCAGGAAAACTTTTCTGAGAAAATGAGCCGTTTGTGTGTATCATTTTTTGATTTATGAGCAGATTCTTTTGTCGTCTCTTTTTGTGTCAAAGGTTGGTCTGCCATTTCAGCTATAGCAAGTCCATTTGCTAGTTGTAAACAGGTTTCTATACTATCAGCCAAGCGAGAGGTGATATCCTTTTGTACAACAATGCGGTCTACCACGACATCTATGTCATGTTTATACTTTTTATCAAGAGGTGGAATGTCAGGGATTTCATAAAATTCGCCATCAACTTTAGCACGTTGAAATCCTCTTTTTAAAAGTTCTATTAGCTCTTTTTTATATTCTCCCTTTCGTCCTCGCACCAAGGGTGCCATAATAAAAATTCGTGTTCCTTCTGGTAAGGACATAATTTGATCCACCATTTGGCTTACTGTCTGGCTTTCAATAGGAAGTCCTGTCGCGGGAGAATGAGGAATACCAATACGTGCAAAGAGAAGACGCATGTAGTCGTGGATTTCAGTAACGGTACCTACCGTTGAACGAGGATTGCGACTGGTTGTTTTTTGTTCAATGGAGATAGCTGGAGAGAGACCGTCTATACGGTCGACATCGGGTTTTTGCATGACTTCCAAAAATTGGCGGGCATAGGCTGAAAGGCTTTCGACATAGCGGCGTTGTCCTTCAGCGTAAATTGTATCAAAAGCTAAGGATGATTTCCCTGATCCAGAAAGTCCTGTTATAACAATAAGTTTGTCACGAGGCAGATCGAGATCAATATTTTTAAGGTTATGCTCACGTGCACCACGAATGGAGATATATTTTTGATAAGTCATATTTTATCCTTGGCATATGTGACAAAAACCGAGCACCTAAAATGGAATAAAACTGTTTTTTTAGAATTACAATGTGTTTAACTGCTTTAATGCCAAAAGAAGGTATAAGTTTTGTGAAAAGAAAAATACAAATGAGTAGCTTTTTATTCTCTCGTGGTGGAATAAACTATGTGTTTTTATCATCTTTTGTTATAATTACACGGATACAATATTGGGAAAGGATAGCAATATCCATATTGAAGGTCAATTGCAGACATGTAAATTGAAGGTTAAGATGGTTATAACTGTTATAAAACAGAGTATTTTATGAATTAAAATTTTGGAGTTTAAGCGATGGCTGGTAGCCTTAATAAAGTTATTTTGATTGGTAATCTTGGTGCGGATCCTGAAATCCGCCGTTTGAATTCTGGTGATCAAGTGGCAAATTTGCGTATTGCTACTTCAGAAAGTTGGCGTGATCGGAATACAAATGAGCGAAAAGAACGCACTGAGTGGCATAATATTGTTATTTTTAATGAAAACCTTGTCAAAGTTGCAGAGCAATATTTAAAAAAAGGCAGCAAAATTTATATTGAGGGGCAGTTACAGACACGAAAATGGCAAGATCAAAATGGAAATGACCGTTATACAACAGAGATTGTTTTGCAAAAGTACCGTGGTGAATTACAAATGCTTGATGGGCGGGGAGCAGCGGGCGGGGAGCAAGGTGCAAGTCAAGGGGGGAATTATAGTGGGGGCTTTGCCGATAGTAACTCAAATCAAAGAAATACTTTTGGTCAAAATAATAATCAATTAGGAGAAAGTTTTTCACACAAATTAGATGATGACGTACCTTTTTAAGAGTCTTTAATTGCAGTATTATGATTACTTTATGATTTGTTTGTTTCAGATTTTTGAAATTTAGCGAAGTGGAAATTGTTGATTATTATTGGTAATTTTAACATAAATTAATAACATATTGAAAAATTTTGTTAAATTTCTTTTTTGTCATGGGGGAGAAAATGGCATTTTGGTGTATTTTTCGATATAAATAAAGTGAAATGATTCTTTTTTGAAAGTTTTGAAATTGTGACCGATCTTACTCCACACCCAGAACGTGATGTGTTAACCGGTATTGAACCAATCAGTATTATTGATGAAATGCAACGCTCCTATCTCGATTATGCGATGAGCGTGATAGTTTCGCGTGCACTCCCTGATGTTCGTGATGGTCTTAAGCCTGTTCATCGACGTATCCTTCATGCTATGAATGAGATGGGGCTTTCTTTCAATAAGTCGTATCGTAAGTCTGCTGGTGTTGTTGGTGAGGTTATGGGGAAATTCCATCCCCATGGTGATGCTTCAATTTATGATGCTTTAGTGCGTATGGCGCAGGACTTTTCTTTAAGAAATCCATTGATTGATGGTCAGGGAAATTTTGGTTCCGTTGATGGTGATCCACCCGCGGCCATGCGCTATACTGAGTGTCGTTTAGAAAAAGTTTCAGAAGAACTTTTAGCTGATATAGATAAAGATACTGTTGATTTTCAGGATAATTACGATGGGCGTGAGCGTGAACCGGTTGTCTTACCAGCGCGTTTTCCCAATCTTTTGGTTAATGGGTCAGGGGGGATTGCTGTGGGAATGGCAACCAATATTCCTCCCCATAATCTTGGTGAAGTCGTTGATGGTTGTATCGCTTTGATTGATAATCCCGATATCACACTCGATAAAATAATTGAAATTATTCCTGGTCCAGATTTTCCTACAGGGGGCATTATCCTCGGCCATTCTGGTGTCCGTGCAGCTTATGAAACAGGGCGCGGCTCAATCATTATGCGTGCTAAAGTTGAGATCGAAGAAATTCGCAGTGGTCGACAAGCAATTATTGTGAGTGAGATCCCTTATCAAGTTAATAAGGCAACGATGATTGAGAAAATGGCCGAATTGGTGCGCGATAAACGCATTGAGGGAATCTCTGATTTGCGTGACGAATCTGATCGTGATGGATATCGGGTTGTTATTGAGCTAAAGAAAGATGTCGTTGCGGAAGTTGTTTTAAACCAATTATATCGGTATACGCCGCTACAAACTTCCTTTGGTTGTAATATGGTTGCTTTGAATGGGGGAAAACCCGAACAGATGACGTTGCTTGATATGCTTCGTGCGTTTGTTTCTTTTCGGGAAGAAGTTGTCAGTCGGCGAACAAAATATCTTTTGCGTAAAGCGCGTGAGCGAGCACATGTTTTGGTTGGTCTTGCCCTTGCTGTTGCCAATATTGATGAAATTATAGCACTTATTCGCAAAGCTCCTGATCCGCAGACAGCACGTGCACAGTTAATGGAGCGACGCTGGCCAGCGATGGATGTCGCGCCTTTGATTAAACTTATTGATGATCCTCGTCATATTATTCATGAGGATGGTACTTATAATCTCTCTGAAGAACAGGCGCGTGCTATTTTAGAATTGCGTTTGCAACGATTGACAGCTCTTGGGCGTGATGAAATCGCTGATGAATTGAATAAAATTGGCGTAGATATCGCTGACTATCTTGATATCTTGGCATCACGCGTACGCATTATGTGTATTGTTAAGGATGAATTGAGTGCTCTTCGTGAGGAATTTGCAACGCCGCGACGTACCGTATTTGGTTTTGGTAGCGCTGAGATGGAGAGTGAAGATCTGATCGCACCAGAGGATATGGTGGTAACGGTGAGCCATAGTGGCTATATTAAACGTGTACCTCTTAATACCTATCGAGCACAGCGACGTGGTGGTAAGGGGCGTTCTGGTATGTCCACGAAAGATGAGGATTTTGTAACGCGATTGTTTGTTGCCAATACGCATACTCCGGTTCTTTTCTTTTCATCACGTGGGATTGTTTATAAGGAAAAAGTTTGGCGACTGCCGTTGGGAACACCCCAATCGCGTGGGCGGGCTTTGATCAATATGCTTCCCTTACAACTAGGTGAGCGTATTACAACGATTATGCCTTTGCCTGAAGATGAAGCGAGCTGGAGTGCATTGGATGTTATGTTTGCGACAACACGTGGAACTGTGCGTCGTAATAAATTATCAGATTTCGTTCAAGTTAATCGTAATGGTAAAATTGCAATGAAACTTGATGAAGAAGATGAAATTCTTTCTGTTGAAACCTGTACGGAACATGATGATGTTGTTCTAACAACAGCCAATGGACAATGTATCCGTTTTCCAGTTGTTGATGTTCGTGTCTTTGCTGGGCGTAATTCTGTGGGAGTTCGTGGTATCAATTTAGCTAAAGGCGATAAAGTTATTTCGATGACAATTTTAGAGCATGTCGAGGCGACGTCCATTGAGCGTTCTGCTTATATTAAACGTGTAATGAATGAACGGCGTGCTTCTGGTGCAGATGCTGATGTTGAAGATATTGTAACTCTTGATGAGGAAGATGGGGGTGCTGAAACAGAGTTAACAGATGAACGTTATGCAGAACTTCATGCACGTGAACAAATGCTTTTGACGGTGAGTGAGTTTGGTTATGGTAAACGCTCTTCGTCTTATGAGTTTCGGATTTCCGGACGTGGCGGAAAAGGGATTCGTGCAACAGATCCATCTAAAACAGCTGAAATTGGTAAATTAGTAGCGGCTTTTCCGGTGAAGGCGCAAGATCAAATTATGTTGGTATCAGATGGAGGACAGCTTATTCGTGTTCCTGTTGAGGGAATTCGTACTGCTGGGCGCTCAACTAAGGGAGTCACAATTTTTAATACAGCCAAAGGTGAAAAAGTCGTATCGGTTGAACGTATTTCTGAACCTGAAGATGATACGAGTTCATTAGATGATGAAGGTGAGAAGCATTCTGATACAGTTGATATGAGCGAAGAAAAATAATTTTGAAGAGGATGGAGTAAAATCATGAAAATTGCTCTTTATGCAGGTTCTTTTGATCCTCTTACAAATGGTCATCTTGATGTTTTGAAAGGGTGTTTTGTGTTAGCCGATAAGGTGGTCGTCGCTATAGGGATACAGGCTGACAAAAAAACACTCTTTAGTTTTGAAGAGCGTGTTGATTTCATTATGCAGGTAGGGAAAGACTTGTTTGGTGCAGATTCTGATCGATTGCAGGTTCTTTCATTTAGCAACCTTCTAATTGAGAAGGCGCGTGAAGTTGGTGCTTCATTTCTCATTCGTGGATTGCGTGATGGTACTGATCTTGATTATGAAATGCAAATGGCAGGGATGAATGGCGTTATGGCTCCTGAATTGCAAACTGTTTTTTTGCCGGCAAGCGTTTCTGGGCGTGCAATAACTTCTACATTGGTACGCCAAATTGCCTCTATGGGAGGTGATGTAACACCATTTGTACCGCCCAATATTGCACAAGCTTTGAGCTCGAAATTCCAATCTTTTAGGGGAGAATAATTGTGTCTCGTAGAATTTTTTCTGTTTTGTTATGTGTATTTTGTTTTTTTTCATTGTCCGCTGTTGCCGGTAATTCTAGTCCAGCGAGTGATGCAAGCCTTCTTGTTTTATCTCTCAAAGATGGTGATGTCATTATTCGTCTGCGTCCTGATTTGGCGCCAAAACATGTTGCGCAAATTAAAAGATTAACAGAAGAGGGGGCCTATAATAATGTTGTGTTTCATCGCGTTATTCCTAATTTCATGGCACAAACTGGTGATGTAAAGTTTGGAAAAAAAGGCAGTAGAGATTTTGATCTGAAACGCGTTGGTATGGGTGGTTCAAATTATCCCAATATACCGGCAGAGTTTTCAAAGCAGCCGTTTAAGCGTGGTACTGTTGGGATGGCACGGTCACAAGATCCGGATTCCGCGAATTCTCAATTCTTCATTTGTTTTGATGATGCTACTTTTTTAAATGGTCAGTATACGGTTGTTGGAGAGGTTATAAAGGGGATGGCTGTTGTCGATAAAATAAAAAAAGGTACGACAAGCAATAATGGATCTGTAAAAAATCCTGATGTTATTAATGCGGCTACTTTACAAGTTGAGAAATGAATCAAAGGAGCTTTCCATATGGCTGAGAATAAAAATCCAGAGAATACTTTAATTCTTGAAACAACAAAGGGCAGAGTTGTTATTGAGCTTTTGGCTGATTTAGCGCCTTGTCATGTTGCACGTATTAAAGAACTGGTACGTGAAGGTGCTTATGATAATGTTATTTTCCATCGCGTTATTGATGGTTTTATGGCGCAAACTGGGGATGTGCAATTTGGAAAGAAGGATAGTGAAAAATTCAATTTATCCCGTGCGGGTATGGGGGGGGCAGAAAAACCAAATTTAACAGCAGAGTTTTCAAATCTTTCTCATAAGCGTGGTACAGTTTCTATGGCACGTAGTCAGAATCCAAATTCTGCTAATTCTCAGTTTTTTATTTGTTTTGCAGATGCTCCGTGGCTTGATCGTCAATATTCCATATGGGGACAGGTTGTTGAAGGTATGGAAAATGTTGATAAAATTAAACGTGGTGAACCTGTTGCAGATCCAGATTCAATTACCAAAGCCGTTATTGCTGCGGATGCAAAATAGTGTAAATTATACTGATTTCAATTGTAAGTTTCTAAGAAAAAAACACTCTTTTCTGATCAATAAAGGCACACGAAACTCTTTTGTAGTATCACGCTTACCTTTTATAATTTCGAGCTAAGAATTGTCCATATATTTCCTTCAATCGGATCTTCCTGAAGAAGATAACGCAAAGGATTTGTACAAACTATCTGTCAGAATAAGAAAAAGCAAAGTCTGTTGTGTTATGGTTGTTGTTTGGAAAAGTGTTTTATAAAAATTCGGCATTTCTCTTCAATTCATTGTCGGTCTATTAATGGTTTTATGATGTTACTTTCTTGAGAGAGCGTGTGCTTTTGTTGCTGCTTGTAAATCAACATCCAATCCTAATGTAGCAGCATGTTTGAAACACATATTAATACGGATAAGAGCCTTATGAGCTTCTCCAGTTTTCCTAGCAAGGTGGAAAACCAGCATTTATGTATATATCATTGGTGTAATCTTTAAAACAAGAAGACAGTTTAATCTTAGAAAAATGTAAAGGTGCGGAGGTAAAACAAATGGCTAATCTTGCCATCTTCTTTTTAATTCAGCTTTACTTTTTTAAAAAGTATCTAAAGCAATATCATTAAAATAATGAAGGTTATGCATAGCCTTACGCTTTTATTTTTCTCGTTTTTTAATAGAGGAACGTTCCAAACGGAATATACTTATGTTGCATATTTACGTGTTTTTTAAGAAGCATTTCTCAGTGCATATCAATATTCACTTCCACAATGACGTTTATGGCGTTTATAGTTTTAAAGCTATAATAGTATAAATCTATTATGCACTACCATCTTTAAAGCTTGTGAAGGAGCAAGAGCGGGTACCATCATACGCTTTTTCAGCCTCTAATGTTACGATAGAGTTTTTGGTATTTGAGAATCTTTACAAAAAGCATTTTTAGTTTTTTTAAGTGTTTTTATTACACGTTAATTTTTTTTGTGAATTATCTCAATATTGTGAGGGGATAAATGATTATGCTCATTTGCGTTTTTATTAAGCGTGAGGATCGCCGTGCCCAGTAGATGAAAAATTTTTATCTGTAAAAGTAAAGAATATTGTAAGCTGTACAATGCGTTCAGAATTTTCTTCTATGCGTACAAAGTTACTGCTTATGGAAGTATGTGAAGATGAGATTATTGTGATAATAATTTTGCAGTTCTATTAAGGATTTAGTGCGTTAAGCGTAGGTATTTTGAGGTATGATATTATAAAGATTTTACTATTTTTCTGGAGCTAGATTATCACTTTATTATGGTGATTTCTTAACAAGAAATGTTCTTTTATCTCGTTTAATTTTTTATGCTGGTTACAATATTGAGCGAATCAAAAATTAATTCATAAAGCTTATGACAATGCTCGTAAGGGGATATTTTTTTTCTTTCTATAGAGATATGCATTGATGGAATCAAAAAGACGAGAGTTATGATAAAGACATTTCATTATAGAAAAATTGCTCAAGATGGGTATGCACGTCGAGGCGAAATTATAACGGGGCGAGGATGTGTTCGTACACCCGCATTTATGCCTGTTGGAACGGCAGGAACCGTTAAGGCTATGTATATGGATCAGATACGTGATCTTGGTGCAGATATCATTTTAGGGAATACTTATCATTTAATGTTACGTCCAGGAGCTGAACGTGTTGCGCGTTTGGGAGGATTACATGAATTTTCACGCTGGAGCGGACCTATTTTAACCGATTCTGGTGGCTTTCAGGTTATGTCATTGGCGGGAATCCGTAAAATTACTGAACAAGGTGTGATTTTTCGTTCTTACATTAATGGAGCTTACTATGAAATGAGTCCAGAGCGTTCTATCGAAATTCAAGAACTTCTTGGTGCGGATATTCAGATGCAGTTAGATCAATGTATTGCATTACCTGCAACTGAAAAAGAAATGGAAGAAGCTATGGAACTTTCATTGCGGTGGGCGCAGCGTTGTAAAACAGCTTTTGGAGATCAGCCAGATAAAGCATTGTTTGGGATTGTTCAAGGTGGTGATAATATGAAACTGCGTGAACGTTCTGCTCAAGCATTAAAAGAAATGGATTTAAAAGGTTACGCTATTGGAGGGCTTGCTGTTGGTGAGCCGCAGAGTGTTATGACAGCAGTATTGGATACTACTTGTCCGATTTTACCAGAGGATAAACCACGCTATCTTATGGGAGTAGGAACACCTGATGATATTTTACAAAGTGTTGCTCGTGGTGTTGATATGTTTGATTGTGTTATGCCGACGCGTGCAGGACGTCATGGTTTAGCTTTTACCCGCTTTGGTAGAATTAATTTGCGTAATGCGCGTTATGCAGAAGATCCACATCCTCTTGATTCGCAGTCACTTTGTCCAGCAGCACATGATTATAGTTGTGCTTATTTGCATCATTTGATCAAATCTGGTGAATCTCTTGGGGGTATGTTGTTGACTTGGAATAATCTTTTTTATTATCAACAACTGATGCAGGGAATTCGTGATGCCATTGAAGAAGGCTGTTATGCTGATTTTTGCGCTGAAACTCGTGCCCTATGGGCACAAGGACGCTAAAACATTAATCGTAATATAACGCTTCATTTTTTTATTGAATTTATTCTTGTACTTACAAATTTAGCTAAAAATATGAAATTAGAAACACCTTCCAAAATTATAAATTCCACTATCCTAAGATATAGCAGTGCGGTTTTATAGGGCATATATTCTTTTTCTAATTACTATATAAAACAGAAACTGTTACTCCGGTACGCGCTACCTGATCCGGAGAAAAACAGTTTATTTCTGTTTCTGATGACTGTTTAAAGCAACAATGTTAATGAGGCGTTAGCGAACTCTTAAAGAAGTATGAAAATTGTATTTTTATGAGCTAATTTGTGTTTTTTATTACTAAAGGTAAAGAATGGGTTATATACAACCGTATAGATAAATTTTAGAAAATTAAAAGAAAACTAAGCTAAGATTATGACATTTTAAATATTACAATTGTATATTTTAAGTCTTAAATATTTTAATATAAGTATTACTTACAATAGATTTATATAATATTATTAATATATAAAATAAAAAATATATATTATGTCATAAAAATTTAAACATTAATCACGATAATTACCATATTTATAAAATATTGATAAATATATTAAAATAAAACTTATTATATTTGTTTTCTGCTCTGTTTATAGAATTTATCTGAAAATAAGCATATATATTTACGTGAATATTTTAATTTAAAGATAATGAGTTAGATATCTGATGCGATTCCTCTGTTAGAGGAGGGAGGGGTAAAGCTGCCTAAAAGAGGATATTTAATAAATCTAGAAACCAAGCACTATTATCATGAGAGTTTTTAAAGGATTCTATAATAATTTATAAGAATGGCGTAAAGTTGAAATTATAGCTTATCAATTTGGATGATCTGCATTTAGATAACAAAAATAATGCAACAATAATTTTGGGAGAAGTTTTATCTTTGTATCAAGATAATGATGAGATGTGGTTCACTTGTTTGAAGTGCATTATTCGACAAATTTTAGAATTATTTATAGGGTATAGGATATCGTTGCAAAATAAAGGTTTTACTGTAAAATTGGAACTGCTGAAAAGAGGAGACAAATTTTATTATCTGGCAGATTTGATAAAAATAGGTGAATACATCTATAATTTTGAGGTTCTCAAAGATTTTCCGTTAAAGAATCTTACTTAAAACTCCATAAAATGCTTTATATATCAAAATATTTCTAAAACTTTATTGGGGACTATTGGGCATGCGTATAACAATGTTTTGAATTTTTGTTTGTGTATATTACAGATATCTACAGTTAAAACTCTTATCCAGAAGTGATGATATGAGGGATTCTTATAAACAAAAGGTTCTTGCATTGGGAATTGATTCGAGAATACGGCGTTTAATAATTTTAGCTCTTGCCGTGGGAAGTTTTGCTATTGGTACTGCAGAGTTTGTTGCAATGGGGCTACTGCCAGAGATGGCACGAAGTTCATATGTTGATATTCCTACCGCTGGTCAATATATTTCTGCTTATGCATTAGGAGTTGTGATTGGAGCACCTCTTTTAGCTGTGGCAACAGCTCAGGTATCACGCAAAACTGTTTTGATAGGATTGATGCTTTTTTATGCTTTAGCAAATATTGCTAGTGCCTTTGTTTCTGATTTTAGCATATTAGTAGTATTACGCTTTCTCAGCGGACTTCCCCATGGAATCTATTTTGGGCTTGCGGCTATGGTTGCCTCTTCAATGGTAGAAATGAAAGAACGTTCTAAAGCTGTTGGATATGTTATGCTTGGCTTAACAATTGCAACCGTTTTGGGAGCACCCAGTGCTACTTGGATTGGTCAACTTATTGGTTGGCAGATTGCTTTTGTCCTTGTTGGTATGATTGCTTTATCATGTTGTTTGCTTATTTGGAATTTTTTGCCTTGTGATTTAAGTTTTCCAAAAACGAATCCTTTGCACGAAATGGGTGCATTAAAGCAAAAGCAGGTATGGCTTCTTTTGTTTATGGTTTCGGTGGGAGCGTCAGGATTATTTTCTGTTTTCACTTATATCAAGTCAACATTAATGCATATTTCTGGTGTTTCACTTGAGTGGGTACCATTTATCATGCCGCTAGTTGGATTGGGAATGGTGGTAGGAAATCTCTTGGGGCCTAAATTAGCTGTTAAAATTGGTATTTCGCCGATGATATTTTTTTCTATGCTTTGGAGCGTATTTGTTTTTTTTCTTTTTTTCTTTTTATCCTATGCTCCGTTAACAGCGGCAATAGGATGCTTTTTTGTTGGGACTTCTTTTGCTGCTATGCCTTCTATACAAACAAAAATTATGGATGTTGCACTACAGGGACAGATTTTGGCAGGAGCATTAATGCAGTCTGCTTTTAATATTGCCAACGCTCTTGGTGCAGAATCTGGAGCATTAGTTTTAAAATTGGGCTATAGTTATGAATATACAGCTATTTTAGGAAGTGTTCTGACTTTGTGTGGATTAATGATTTTTTGCGTCTCATGGTATATGGAGAAGCATACTTAACATTTCTTTTAACTATTAAGAGAAAAAATATTTTTTTATTTATTTAGTTATTTGATTGTCCTGTTGGGTTTTTTAATATGCGATAGGAAACGCGTAGAGCAAATGGAATACCAAGACAAAATAAAAGACCGATGAGTACGACAAGAAGAGTCTTGGCGGCTGAAATCATTCCTACTATTCCTCCAGGATTAAAGAGGCCAGCAAAATTGGTGATTGCTCCTGCAAGTGTTGCACTTAATGCGGCTGAAAATAGTTGTACAGAAGTAAGGGATTCGCTAGCACGTAGAGTATCTTCATTGTTTGCACATTGTAAGATCCGTGTTAACAAATGCGGCCACGCTATGCCTGCACTAATCCCGATAGAAAACAATGCTAAGCAAATGATAAAAATATGTTCAGATGTAGAATCTTTTATTGGAATGAGCCATAAAAGACTGCTTATACCAAAAAGGCTTAATATGGGGGAATATACAATGATGCTGCGAACTTTTTTTGCGGATATACCAGCACTTAATAGAGAACCGCATGTCCACCCCAAGCTCATGAGTGATGCTATATAACCAGCAATAAGTGGAGCTTGTCCATGAAGCTCTTGAAGAAAAAGTGGAAAATAAAGTTCTACGCTATACACTACTGTCGTCATAACGAGTATCAATGCATAAATAGAAAAAAACTCAGAAGAGAAGGAAAAGGATTTATGCGGTAACATGGGATGAAGTGTGGATGATTCGATCTTTGCTAGAACAAAGAAAAGGGTTAATCCAATAACTAATCCGAAAATTTGCGCAATTGTGGTATTTATAGCACCACCAGCAGAAATAATAAAAATTAATAAGATGAGTATGGAGAGTTGTAGGAGAGGAAAGGGAGATGTTGGAATCTCTCTTTCATTTTCGTTTGGTAAAACTTTAAGAGCTATGAGCAAGAAGATTATCGCTAATATGCCGATAACCCAAAAGGATGCTCTCCATACGCCATAATGTACAGAAATTCCACCGATAGCTGGTCCTAACAAGGTTGATATTCCCCACATTCCAGAGATGATACTCAATGCATGTGACCATACAGATGGACTAAAAACAAGACGCACCATAGAATAGGATAAGGATAGTAAAGAGCCGCTTCCAAATCCTTGAATAAAGCGTCCTATTAGAAATAATGGCATAGTCGAAGCTGTAGCACATATGAAGGTACCAAAAGTAAAAATGAAACCAGAGATCACATAAGCTTTGCGAGGACCTGTTTTCTCTAATATTTTTGTTGCAAGCGAAGTCCCAAGGAGCGACGCTGTAATAAAAACAGTTGCCACCCAAGAATAATATAGTCCATCGCCAATATCACTCATAAGAGAGGGTAAAATAGTAATAATTACATAAACGTTAGTAGCGTGCAATATAACACCGCCTATAAACGTTAAAAAGCGAATACCATTTTTACCTAATAAAAGTGCAGACCAGCTTTTTTTTTCCACTGTTTTTACTATTCAGTAAAGAGTTGACCTTTTTTATTTATAAGGCAGTTATCTGAATTTGCCAAGAAAAGATTCAAAGCCCTCCTTTCGCAGAGCTTTGGAATTTAAATGAAGTGATAACTTAATTGTTCACAGCTTTTTTAAGATTTTCATCAATTTTATCAAGAAAACCTGTTGTAGAAAGCCATTTTTGTTTAGGTCCAATCAAAAGCGCGAGATCTTTGGTCATAAAACCTTCTTCAACGGTCTTAATACAAACTTCTTCTAATGTTTTGGTGAAGTTTTTTAATTTTTCGTTGTTATCTAGTTTAGCACGGTGCGCCAGTCCACGTGTCCATGCGAAAATAGATGCAATAGAATTTGTTGATGTTTCTTCGCCTCTTTGATGCTGACGGTAATGGCGTGTTACTGTGCCGTGTGCTGCTTCTGCTTCAACAATTTTACCATCTGGTGTCATAAGAACAGAAGTCATGAGACCAAGAGAACCAAAGCCTTGAGCAACAATATCAGATTGAACATCACCATCATAGTTTTTACATGCCCATACATAGCCCCCTGACCATTTAAGTGCAGAAGCAACCATATCATCAATGAGGCGGTGTTCGTAATATAATTTACGGTTTTCAAATTCAGTTTTAAATTCCGTATTAAATATTTCTTGAAAGATATCTTTAAAACGACCATCGTAAGTTTTTAGAATGGTATTTTTTGTTGAAAGATAAACTGGAACATTCCGTTGTAGTCCATAATTAAAGGATGCGCGGGCAAAATCACGAATTGACTCGTCAAGGTTATACATAGCCATAGCAACCCCTGCGCTTGGGGCATCAAAAACATCATGTTCAATAACTTGATTGTCATCACCTACAAATTTAATACTTAATTTCCCTTTTCCTGGAAATTTAAAATCTGTTGCCTTATACTGATCACCAAAAGCGTGACGTCCGATAATAATTGGCTTTGTCCAGTTAGGAACAAGGCGAGGGACGTTTTTACAGATAATGGGTTCGCGAAAAATGACTCCTCCTAAAATATTGCGGATTGTGCCATTAGGTGATTTCCACATTTTTTTTAGGTTAAATTCTTTAACGCGTGCCTCATCAGGTGTGATGGTTGCACATTTTATACCAACCCCATATTTTTTGATAGCATTGGCAGAATCGATTGATACCTGATCATTGGTTGCATCACGACTTTCGACGGAAAGATCATAATATTTGAGATCAATGTCGAGATAGGGATGGATTAATTTATCTTTGATATATTTCCAGATGATACGGGTCATCTCATCCCCATCAAGTTCAACAACGGGGTTTTCTACTTTGATCTTTGCCATTAGAAGTCCTTTTTTTTAAGCGATACCACTTTATAGCACTTTCAAGTTTATAATGAAAAGTAAAAACAAGGGAAAAAAGCATTCAAATATGAGCTTTTAGAATATATTATCAATAGAGTGTAAATTTTGTTGGAGGGTTTAATTTTTGAATAGAAGTTTTTTGAAAAGAAGTGATGTGTTTGCAAATCTATAATTATTCTATGATTGATGAAGAATCTGTTTAATAGATAAGGTAGTTAGATCACTGGGTGCAGGGATTATGCATTTTTATTATCAGAGTTTCCATTTAATAAGTTGATCGTATTCTAAATTATAGTTTCTTGATTTGTTGTGTTAGGTGAATAAGAATCTATTTTTATATCGCATTTCAATTCTAAGATTACGGTCTGCTTGTTTATAGAAAAGTTTAATGTGATGCACAGGCACTGTAATTAGAAATGCTTCGTATAAAATGCGTTTTGGGGTAAATTTCAGTTTTGAAGGTTGGAAGAAACGTATAAATGATGTGGCTGGTTTTAATTTAAAAATTAACGGTATACGCAAGAATACGGCTTATAAACTTACCGTATCGTGAGCTAGAACCCTCTAATTTTTATATTTTATCGATTTTTATTGTTATTAACTGTGCGCAGTAAAACACTATCCTCGAAATGCAACAAAGAAATCAATTATCTAATGATTCTTGTATCTTTTTTACGAAGAGATCCCTTTAAAAATCTTATTCCCTCGTTTTTATTTATGCATTCCTCATTTTTAAAAATACGAATAAAATGAATGTATTACACATAGAAAAAAGGATTATGGTACGCCCAAGGGGCGGGTATAGAGTAAATAAAATCAAAAAATTATATAGAATATAAGGGAATTAATGAATTTTGATTCTATTACGTTTTTTTTGTCTCTATCCCTAACTTTTTTGGAGCTTTTTTATAGCTTCAAGAGCTAGTCTTTTACGATCTGCGCTCTTTGTATAAAGAGATGCCATTTGATCTTCTGTCCAGCCAAAAATTGCTTTGAGTTGTGATACTGTTGCACCAGAGTTAGCTGCGCGTGTTGCTGCTAATTTTCTTAATCCATGGGCTGATTTTTTAATTCCAGCCGCATTACAAGCGTCTCTAAATGCATTCCCAAAGCCTTCTTTGGTGAATTTTTGATTCATTTTACTACAGATGAATGTTTTTTCTCCAATAGGACCAATTTCAAGTGTTTTTGCTAGTTCCGGTAAAATAGGAAGAAAAACATCTGTTTGGAATTTACTTTTTTCTGTTTTGAGGTGAATGATATTATCTTTGACATCTTTCCAACCAATTCGTACTGCATCACCACGACGCAAGCCCGTATATAAAAGAACATCAATCCAGACACGTTCATGGGTACCATGATGCCATCTTTGATAATATTTTTCGACATCTTCTTCTGTCCAAACAGGAAATCCCTCTTTGTTTTTGAGGGGTGGTCTTTTTATTCCTAAAGCTGGATTATTTTCCAAAAGACCTTGATCAATTGCCCAATTAAAAAGTCCATTAAGGGCTTTCAGGAAGTTTCTAGCCATTGCTGGTGTTTCTTTACGCCGTTCAACACCGGCTATGATATGTTTCTTTTCAATTGCTTGGTATGGAATATTTCCTATGGTATCACATACCTTCATAAGGATGAGTTCTTTTTGTTTTTGGGTGACTTTAGAAAGGCTATGCCAATTGGAGCTGTTAAAGTATTGTTTAAGCAGCCATGCAAATGACCCTTCAACAAGTTTACCGGTTTTGGATTTAGGAAGTATAAGCCCTTGTAACTCGGCAAGTGCGCTTTTGTAGTTGTCAACAAACTCTTGCGTTCCATAGGTACCGCGTATTCTAATACGTGGTCCATGACCAATACGTACATACCATATAATTTTACCATGGCGTGTGACTTCTTTGACAAGATGAGGGGGGCGTGGTTTTGACATGGTATTTTACATCTTAGAGAGCGCTGTTTCGTAATATTCATTCTTTGACAAATCTAAAAGTTTGTCTGGATGCGCTGCTGAATTTGGTAGTGGAATATCGGATTTGAGATAGATAAGCAGTTCACCGGTAGGTTTGATTTCTACGAGTTCACAACCTTGTTTTTTAGCTTCTCTTAAAGCGCGTGCAATGGCTGGTTGCGTTATAGCAGCTGGACGAGGCGCCATATCTTTTCTCCTTACATTGAGATGCAATTCACGTGTGGCGTGAATCACGCTTGTGTTGAAAGTTGTTAGGAAAGGGTGGGGGTGCTAGGAGGTATTTGTGAAGAGAAGCACCCCCATATGTAAAAAATCTGTAAGTTTATTTTTTAGATGTGCTTAATTTCATATTTCCAATCAGGCAATTGAGTGAGAGCTAATGCGAGTTGTCCTCTGTGACATATGCATACATTGGCTTCAAAACAGGTGATTGCAACGCGCTTTTTGTTTAAAAAAATTTGATATAATTTGTTTATTGC
>NZ_JBHIMO010000013.1:0-50450 GCF_042194195.1 Bartonella sp. MR30HLJHH
TTGAATATGCTGGAGATACAATGTCTTTTTGCCAATTATGTTCCAAAAGTGAATAGATATGCGCTAAAAAGGGATAGGAGAAATCTAAAGTTAAGCTCGAGATCATCATAGTGGGGCATTTTCTTTTAAAACTTTTGTTTAAAGCACGTTCATAGAGAGTTTTTGTTTATATTCTTTCATAAATTTGAGTTTTTGTCTCATGACAATGTCTTGGTCGATAAACATATGATAAGTATTACGAATGGGAATATATTTATGTTTCATAAATAAAAGCACACTTTGTATAGAGAGCTCTTTCTTTGTGTTTTCGCTATTGTATTCTTTTGACAAATGCTTTTCTTTTTGATTGTATCAAAAAGTTTAAAGACAGACCGTGTTAGGATATAAAATGTTTTGTTCAGCTTTTTTTAAAAATAGTGAAAAATATGGACCGCTTTGCGTTGGTTTTGATCCGAGTCATAAAGTTTTGCAATCATGGAATTTAAGCTGTGATTATAAAGGTCTAAAAGATTTTTGTGATATCCTCTTAACAGCGGTTGTGGGTAAAGTGGGGATGATAAAGCCTCAAGCCGCATTTTTTGAGTTATATGGGGTGGAAGGGCTTCAAATTCTCAAAGAACTTATTGAAAATGCACAGGCACAAGGTTTGTTGGTTCTCGTTGATACGAAAAGAGGGGATATTGGCTCTACTGCTGAGGCTTACGGTAAAGCTTGGCTTGGTTCAAGTAGTGCGTTTAAAGCAGATGCCATAACAGTCAATCCTTTTTTAGGATTTGATGCTCTCATTCCTTTAATAAAGATTGCAGAAGAAACAAAAACGGCTGTTTTTATGGTTGTTCAATCTTCGAATCCAGAGGGAAGGCACATTCGCAATGCGCGCATTGGTGATCAAACGGTTTCTGTTCATTTGGCTCAGCGTATTTTTGAATATAATAGCCAATCTTCAAGTCAATATCATCATGTTGGTCCTATTGGGGCAGTGATTGGAGCAACATTGGGCAATGAAGCAAAAGATACAATCGAACAGTTAGAAAATAACTTATTTCTCGTTCCTGGCATTGGGGCTCAAGGGGGAACAATAACACAATTAACTCAGCAGTTTCCTCAAAGGCTATGGCAGAATCTTATTCCTTCCATTTCAAGATCGATTACAGAGGTTGGTCGAAATAGTGTTGATTTAAAAAATGTTATTCATGATTTTGCCGAGCAATCTAAAAACACGCTTCTATCTTAAAGTTTTTTGCTAAGTTATCAAAGAAAAAAAGCTCTTATAAAAGAAGGTGGTTTATCAAATTTTAAGTCAGATACGAATTTCAAGAAGTGTTTTTCTTTATCTAAAGTTAAGAGTTGTTTTTGATCTTTTCAAAAAGTGTTCATATATTTCTTATTTTCTGTTGGGATTGAGAGGACCAAATACGGAAAGCAAAGGTTTGAAAAAAATGCAGAAATCTTGGGAATATACGAAAAATTGCTTCAAGAAAGACGAGATAAAGGAAGAAAATGAAAGAAATACCTGAACAGAGCTAAAGATGAGGCATAAGAGGGTTTGGAGAGTGTATTCGTTTTGGGGACGTTTTAGTTTAAGGGCGCTGACTCATCTTACAGGATAAACTCTTTTAAAATATCGCTTTATAAGGATATTGCTTTTGTAAAATAAAGGACTCTAACATGTTATTAAAAGTTTCTAGATTGATAAAGTCATTGCAGCGTTGGTTTCTATGGGATAATGGTTATCCGTGAACACATATTGTTGCTAGAGAATAACATGTCATTGAAACAAGAAAAAAACAAAGCTCGTTTACCCCGTGGTTTTGTGGATCGTACAAGTGCACAGTTGTATGCAACTGAAACAATGATTGCGCAAATTCGTGAAGTTTATGAACTTTACGGTTTTGAAGCACTGGAAACACCAATTTTTGAATATACAGATGTGCTGGGTAAGTTTTTGCCTGATGAAGATCGTCCAAATGCGGGCGTTTTTTCGCTACAAGATGATGATGAGCAATGGATGTCTTTGCGCTATGATCTTACTGCGCCTCTTGCCCGTTATTTTGCAGAGAATTTTGAAGTTTTGCCAAAGCCTTATCGCAGTTATCGTCTTGGTTTTGTGTTTCGCAATGAAAAACCTGGACCAGGGCGCTTTCGGCAATTTATGCAGTTTGATGCGGATATTGTTGGAACACCAACGGTAGCAGCGGATGCCGAAATTTGTATGATGGCAGCAGACAGTTTGGAAAAGTTAGGGTTTCAGCAGCATGATTATGCCATTCGCTTGAATAACCGAAAAATTCTGGAAAGTGTTTTAGAATTGATTGGTTTAGGGGAAAGGGAGCAGATTGAAAGGCGCTTAACTGTGCTTCGAGCAATGGATAAACTGGATAAATTTGGTCCTGAAGGCGTGCGTTTTCTTCTAGGCAAGGGGCGTTTGGATGAAAGTGGTGATTTTACAAAAGGGGCCGAGCTTAAGGATAAAGAGATTGAGTGTATTCTTTCCTTACTGACTGTAAACGCAAAAACAGCAGAAGAAATCCTTGATGCTCTCAGACAAGTCGTTGGTCAGAGTGCTCAGGGGCTTGAAGGAGTTCGCGAGCTTGAGGAAATGCAAGCAATCTTTGTCGCTAATGGTTATCACAATCGCATTAAAATTGATCCTTCGGTGGTTCGTGGATTGGAATATTATACTGGACCTGTTTTTGAGGCGGCATTGCTTTTTGATGTTCTCAATGATGATGGGCAAAAAGTTGTTTTTGGCTCCGTTGGTGGTGGTGGGCGCTATGATGGATTGGTGGCACGCTTTCGTGGTGAAAATATTCCAGCAACAGGTTTTTCAATCGGGGTTTCACGCTTGATCGCTGCTTTGCAAAATCTTGGAAAGTTGCCTATGAAGGAGACAACAGGGCCGGTTGTGGTGTTGATGATGGATAAAGAGCCAGAAGCTGTTGCTCGCTATCAAAAAATGGTGATGCAATTGCGTGGTGCGGGAATTTGTGCGGAACTCTATTTAGGGGCATCGGGGATAAAAGCGCAGATGAAATATGCAGATCGACGTCAAGCGCCTTGTGTGGTGATCCAAGGCTCACAAGAACGTGAGAGTGGGAAAATACAGATTAAAGATTTGATTGAAGGGGCTCGTTTGTCCCACAAAATTAAGGATAATCAAACATGGCGTGAAAGCCGTCCTGCGCAAGTGATGATTGATGAAGATCAATTGGTTCAAACAGTACAAGATATTTTGGCAGCCCAAAAACGGTAATGATAAAAGTTTTGTGAAAGCGATTGTTGGGAAAAGCTCGAACATTTCCTCTTCAATTTTCAGAATTTCTATTGTACTTGTTTAGATATTCTTAAAATCGCGTTATTTTTTAAAGTTCCTGCGGCATAAAAGCAATTTTTTAAAGATAAAAATGCTTTATCTTCATTATGAAATGAATGCTTTTTAACGCGCGAGGTAAGTACCTTTCGTGAAGCAAGATACTGGACACTGAAGCATTTGAGGTCCTTGACGCAATCCTGTTTAGAAAAATTAATGATCAATAACAGAAACCCAATAGTTTATAGAAACATTGATCATTCATATGGATTTAATTTTTGAATTCTCATTTGCTAATATCATATTTTCTACTGTTTGATTGTCGACAGTCTACACTCTCACATCCATGAGAGGTGAAAGAGATCTCAAGAGTTTTATTTTAGAAGATTTTTTAGTTTCAAAAACAATGAATAACTTAAATCAGACAATTTTAAAAGGGAAAATATGAGAGGCATTATAAGAGATTATAATGACAACCATTTGAAATTATTCATTTATTATAACAAATCAATTTTTTACGGAGAAATGAAAATGGCCCAATATGATTTTACAGTGTTATATGAAAGAAATCCCTTTATTTTGAAAAAACCTGAAGATATTGGAAAATCATTTAAACTTCCTCCTTCAAACTTCGGATTTGAAGATCTTCCGCAAATTACGTTTTCAGGAGCGTCTGATAGCCGGCGTATGATTTTTGGGCTATCATTTAGTGGTATGAAAGCATTTTTTGTAATGTTGTGGCAAGTAGGGAAAATGTCAGATGAAGATGATGTGGATTTATGGTTTGATCAGGTAAGATTAGATGAGGATACTCTCAATGAATTTTTGATTTGTGATCTTTCAATTCAAGAACCAGAATATCTTAATTTTGAAAGTTTTAAAGAAGGTATCAAAGAATTAGAAAAGAATAAAATTGTAGCGAAGGGGACAAAAAAATATTGTTATTTCATTAATCCAGATATTTTTGGGCTTCCTGAATGTGATGAAGATTTTGAGTTCGATGAAGAGGAAGAGATAGAAGAGGAAGAAATGAAAACACACTTTATGGTAGAATATCCAAATAAACGCCTTCTTTAACCGTTTCTCTCTTAGAGAAAAATAAAAGCTTAGAATAAATGGCTATGAGAACAGCAATGAGTCTGTTTATGGTATGTGAATTGGAATGTTTACGGGATCTGTTTTTATTTAATATTCTTCATGAACAGTTATTTATGCAGAGCCGTTTTTATGGCATATTTTCTTTCTTGATGCTTTTGTGAACCTTGCAGTAATGATGTTCATAGCTCTTGTATTTTAGAGCGTTTACGAGACGTACTTTTACTCTTTTTAATCGTTTATTCATATGCCAACCTTACGTGCTAATGAGCAAGAAAATAGTTTTAAGAGATTCAATATAAGAAGGGATAAAATAAAACAATCTTATGATATTCAGTGCCTCTCATTCGACATGAAAAATTATAAATTATCGTTATAAATCAAATTATTGTTTGACACAAAGTTTTTCTCAATAGGAGAAATTTAGCATTGATCGTGCATATTTCATCGATACGTTAGTCCTTGATGTTTCTGAGAGAGTTTTGTATGAATTTGCGCATTTCGCAATTGCATCCCCATTTTTTGATAGCGTGCAACAGTTTTTAGCTTTTTATTCTTTGAGCACTATAATTGGTTTAGATTTTTTACTGGAAATTTTTCAAGTTTTTTCAAAGCAGTTAAAACGTGAAATACCTATTAAAAAATTATTGCTGGAATATTTTCTCACCAAAAACGCACAACCAACTTATAGTGTCTGCTTTGACAAATAGATGTTTCAAAAAATATAAACGACACAAATTTTCTTTATTAGGGAAATTTGTGTCGTTAAATTTTGTTTAAATAGACGATTTGGGGGCGGAATTAGCTTTTCAAAGCTTTTAAAACATTTTGTGGTGAAGAAACTTCATAAGGATCTGTTGCACAATTATCTGAAAAACCTGCTTCTTCAAACCATTTCTCAACCACACCATCATTAATAACGGCAGCATAGCGCCATGATCGCATGCCAAAACCAACATTGTCTTTTGCAACCAGCATACCCATTTTGCGTGTGAATTCACCAGAGCCATCAGGAATTAATTTCACGTTTTTGATATTTTGTGTTTTTCCCCAAGCATTCATGACAAAAGCATCATTGACGGAAAGACAATAGATTTCATCAATACCCGCTTGTTTAAATTCATCATAGAGTTTTTCAAAGTCAGGCAGCTGAAAAGTTGAGCAAGTAGGGGTAAAAGCTCCAGGAAGAGAAAAAAGAATAACACGCTTTCCTTTAAAGTAAGCATCGCTGTTAACTTCTTGCCACCGATAAGAATTATTTTCACCCACTTCATCTCGGACACGTGTATGGAATGTTACATTGGGAACAGTTTTTTTCATCATAAGGATGCTCCTATATTTTTTACAAAAATTTCGTTTTAAAACAGCTTTTGTCTTTAAAAGCATATCGGAAAGAACGGTTTAAATAAAAGGGATTCTTTAAGAATTCTTACTTCTAACGAGTGTGCAAATATTTCACACTCCCGTCAAGTAGAATTAATGGTCGACTTTGGATACTCTTCACCTTAAAATTAAAGGAAAGAATATGAAAGTATTTACATGACCATAAAGATAGTTTTAACCACGGCTTTTGAGGGGCAAAAACCGGGAACGTCTGGTTTGCGCAAAAAAGTGTCTGTTTTTCAACAACCTCATTATGTAGAAAACTTTATACAGTCTCTTTTTGATAACATTGGGCCTCTTGAAGGAAAAATGTTGATTCTTGGGGGCGATGGGCGCACTTTTAATCGTACTCTCCTTCAGATTGTGTTGAAGATGGCAGCGGCGCATGGTGTTTCTTGTGTTAAAATGGGAAGAGGCGGTATTCTTTCTACACCTGCTGTTTCGCATCTTATTCGTAAAACCCATGCTCATGGTGGACTTATTCTTTCTGCAAGCCATAATCCTGGTGGTCCAGAGGGAGATTGTGGTATCAAATACAATGTTTCTAATGGTGGACCCGCTCCTAATTCTTTATGTGATGCTATTTTTGCAACATCGCAACGTCTTTCCTTTTATAAAATTCTTGAAGCACCAGATATTGATTTAGATAGGCAAGGTACGATCTTTATGGGAGCCATGCGGATTGATATTATTGATCCTGTCGCTGATTATGTTGCTTTGATGCAGGAGCTTTTTGATTTTGACTGTATTGCCAAGGCCGTTGCTCGAGGTCTTACTTTACGGTTTGATGCTATGCATGCGGTAACAGGGCCTTATGCTCATGAAATTTTTGAAAAATGCTTAGGATTTTCTGAAGGAACGGTGGTTAATGGTATTCCTTTGCCAGATTTTGGAGGCGGTCATCCGGATCCCAATTTGGTTTATGCCAAGGCTCTTTATGATTTATTGATGTCAGAGCAAGGACCAGATCTTGGTGCAGCCTCTGATGGTGATGGAGATCGTAACCTCATTATTGGTCGTCAACAATTTGTCTCACCTTCAGATTCTTTGGCTATTATGGCTGAACATGCACACCTCATTAAAGGATATCGAAAAGGTGTTGTGGGGATAGCGCGTTCTATGCCGACGGGGCGTGCTGCTGATCTGGTTGCGGAAAAACACGGATTAAACTTTTTTGAAACGCCAACGGGATGGAAGTTTTTTGGAAACCTTTTGGATGCGGGGAAAGTAACCTTTTGTGGTGAAGAAAGCTTTGGAACTGGCTCTCATCACATCCGCGAAAAAGATGGTTTATGGGCTGTCTTATTTTGGTTAAATCTTTTAGCGGTAACAGAAAAAACTGTTGCACAAATTGTTCAACAGCATTGGTACATCTATGGGCGTTTTTACACGTTACGGCATGATTATGAAGAAGTCGAAGCAGATAAAGCTTTGGAACTTATAGAACATTTGCGTACGCACTTACCACATGCAGGAACTGAAATTGCAGGATTTTTCGTCAAAAAAGCAGATGATTTTACATATCATGATCCTGTTGATCAGAGTGTTAGCACGCGGCAAGGTATACGTATTTTTTTCGAAAATGGAGCACGGTTGGTGGTCCGGTTGTCGGGAACAGGGACGCTAGGTGCTACTTTACGACTTTATTTTGAACAGTATGAAAGTGATCCGCGCAAACACAATTTTAATCCGCAAGAAGTTCTCCAACCTTTGCAACAGGTGGCACTAAAACTGTTAAACATACAACAAGCATTGGGGCGAGATCGCCCTGATATTATCACCTAAGATCATTGGAATATTTTTTTGTAAAGGTATGATGATTGATCACATGAGGTATGATTTTAGGGGTGTGATTTTATTGGTCATAAGGCCGATCCTCCATTTTCAAGCTCGCTTTGTTTTTTCCTCCTTTACATATCAATCGGATTCCTAAAACTGCGGGCTTTTTAAAACCGAATCCTGTAGGTAATTATAATCCGGCATAATCGGGGAATTTATGTCCAATGGTTTCTGATGGTTTGATAGCAATGTTTGTTTAATAGGGGAGATGTTTCTCATGCAAAACAAAATATTATCATTGTTGTACATTTCGTATGCTTGTCTTAAAGAAGTGTCTCTCTCAAAACACTAAAAACGCATCTTATGCGTGTTGTTTTGAAAGGGATGAGCGGCCATCTATTGAGCAGCACAATTTTACGCTTATGAGAGAATAAGACCGTACCATCATTCATTTTGCTCGCTTTCAATGTTGGCTCTTATATTTGAAAATGTTTAGTATTTTGAATAATCGTTTTACATGGCTCTCCCTACTTGTAGCATGCAAGCAAAAGACTTTGGTTGATTCAATGTAAAAGGGGGGTGAGAGAAACTCAGCTTATTTATCGGCTCTCATTCAATATACAAAACTATTAACTATGATTATAAATCAGTCTGTTCTCTAACATTGTGACTGTTATCTTTACTTAAATAAGAGGTCAAGTTGAGGGCATCACTTTCTTGTTTCTCAGTTTTTAGCTCTTTGAGAGCGTTTTATTCAGAGAGGTTCCTTTTCTAATTGTTTTTTATCCATTCGTTAATTGCATTGGAGATGTATAAGAAAATGATTTTGATTAATTTATTAGAGAGAATGAAGTGAGTAAATTTTATGATATGCGGGGGCTCATTTAAGTGATATAATGATCAATTATTTTTGTAAACTCATGTATGGTATGTGAATGATAGCATTCATGAACATAGTTGGCAGATGAGAGTTGAAACAAAGGAAAATGTTTTTCTAAAATAATGGACAATAAGCACTTCTTGCTTTATGACCAGTCATGATGAATGATTTTTCTTTTAAAGGGGAATTTATGACCCAATATCCTAAATGTCCTCGTTGTGATTGTCTTTATACTTATGAAGATGGTGAAAATTTTGTGTGTCCTGAATGCGCACATGAATGGCCACAAAAAAACGATGATACTGTTCTTTCCGATATTGTTTATGATGCCAATGGTCAGATTTTAACAAACGGAGATACCGTTATGGTGATAAAAGATCTGAAAGTAAAAGGTGCTTCATCTGTTTTAAAAGGTGGTACTAAGGTAAAGAATATTCGCTTGGTGGATGGGGATCATAACATTGATTGCAAAATTCCTGGGGTTGGTCAGATGAGTTTAAAGTCGGAGTTTGTGAAAAAAGTTTAGGCATTTATCCCCTTGCAATTGTTTTTGCATTTCGTTGATTTTTAATTTTTACATCCTTCGCTAATTAGGTGTATTTTTCTCCAATGGCTTCTTTTTTTTGTAACGGGGCGTGTTTTCTTGGTTAAAATTACATGACAGGATTATGAAACAAAATAAATTTAAAGTGCATGCCCATGCCTTGTACTTCTGTGGACGTCATTATTGGTTTGTTGAAACAACCTATGCTTCTTAAAAGAGGCTTTGAAACCTTTTTAAGGCATATGTGGAGGTAAGAGATGAGTGAAGGTATCATTATTAGACAGATTTTTTAACAGTACTGTATTTTTATGGCTGTATAGCTTACTTCTAAAATTTCAGGAATAAAATGACGTAAGATTTTTGCACTCCGTGTTTGAGCGCTGTTGAAGAGGGGCAATCGGTGTGGTTATTTTATCTATTGAGGTCAATATTTATTGTGGCATGGCTTCAACGCCTAAAACTTCAGGGATAAAATGGCGTAAAAGATTCTCAATACCATGTTTGAGGGTTGCCGTTGAAGAGGGACATCCAGCGCAGGCACCCCGCATATTGAGATAAACAATACCATTCTCAAATCCGCGAAAAGTAATGTCTCCACCATCATTGGCAACTGCTGGGCGGATACGCGTTTCAAGCAGCTCTTTAATGGTTAAGACAATATCAGCATCTTTTTCGTCATAAAATTCTTCGTTAAGGGCATGGGTTTGTGCTTGTGTTGTAGCGTTGGTGGTGATCACTGGCTCATTGGATAGAAAATGTTCCATGATTGTGCCTAAAATGACGGGCTTGAGATGTTGCCATTCTCCTTCTTTTTTGCTTACGGTGATAAAATCATAGCCTAAAAAAACACCATTGATATTGGGAATATTAAACAGTTTAGCCGCCAAAGGTGAGTTTTTAGCTGCTTCTTCAGGGTCACGAAATTCTAATACGCCCTCAGAAAGAACCACGCGTCCTGGCAGGAATTTAAGTGTTGCAGGGTTTGGGGTGGTTTCAGTTTGAATAAACATAAACTCTCCTTTTATAATGAAGGATTGGGAAGATCTTACATTGTAGAATATTATATTTTTTAGGCAATAGATCTGATATCTTCATCAGCAATATTGCTAGGAATAACAATGACAGGGATTGAAAAAGCTGTCCCTTTATTTCCGATTAATTGAACAAGGGGTCCTGGTCCTTCTGTATGTCCACTGGCTGCTAAAACAATTAGTGCAATCCTTTTATCTTCGTCGATCAATTTGGAAATCTCATCAATTTTTTTTCCTTCACGCACCACTATTTCTGTTTCAAGCGCATGGGTGGTGCGGACTTCACTGGCAATGTCTCCTAATATTTTATGAGCACTTTGCGTTGATTCTGTGCGCATAACGTTGTTTACACCCAGAAAATGTTGAAATTCTGCGCTATCAACGACACAAAGTAATACCAATGTTCTATTGGTATTTTGGGCATGCTGTGCGGCAAACGCAACGGCACGCCGACACTCTGGTGTTTCATCGATAATGACTAAGTTTTTTTTCTTGGGTTCTTTTTTCGGATTTTTGGGTTTGGAAATCATGCACTTTCTCTATTTTGTACAAACGATTTTTTTGCTCTCAACAGTTTTTAGTTCTATTATTTTTATGTATCATGCAAAAATCCAATAATTTCACGAATTTTTTTCATATTTTTTTCTGCGAGCATACTAGCACGTTCTGCGCCATCATGCAAAACAGAGTCAATATAACTACTTTCTTGATGCAGTCGACGTAATTCTTCTGTTATAGGGGCAAGCTTATGGACAGCAAGGTCAGCTAGAGCTGTTTTAAAATGCGAAAATTGTTGACCAGAAAATTCTAAAAGAATCTTTTCTTTGCTAACTTTGGCAAAGGCGGCATAAATACCAAGCAGGTTATCCACTTCTGGTCGTTCTTTTAAAGCGGTAAGGGTATCGGGAAGAGGAGCCGAATCCGTTTTGGCTTTGCGTATTTTTTTTGCGATAAGATCAGCGTCATCGGTCAAATTAATGCGTGAAAAATCTGAAGGATCTGATTTTGACATTTTTTTCGTCCCATCGCGCAAAGACATAACGCGTGTGGCTGTTGTTCCAATAAGCGCCTCTGGGAGGGGAAAGAAGCCTTGTTTTTTTTCTTCATCCGTTTGCATAGAGATACCAAAATTTAATTCGGCAATACGCTGTGCATAGTCGTTGTTAAACTTTTGTGCAATATCGCGTGTGAGTTCAACATGCTGTTTTTGATCTTCGCCTACTGGAACATGCGTTGCACGATAGACTAAAATATCAGCAGCCATCAAAGTGGGATAGGCAAAAAGCCCTAGAGATGCTTTTTCGCGATCTTTTCCTGCTTTATCTTTAAATTGTGTCATGCGTTGAAGCCAGCCGATACGGGCAACACAATTAAAAATCCAGGCAAGTTCAGCATGTTGAAAAACACGTGATTGGTTAAAAATAATGTGTTGTTGAGGATCAATACCGCAGGCTAAAAAGGCTGCTGTCACTGTTCTGGTGGATTCGCGTAAAGTAAGGGGATCTGGGTTGACCGTGAGCGCATGCATATCCACAACACAGTAGAGGCAGTGATGAGAGTTTTGCAATTCAACCCAACGCTGAATGGCTCCAAGATAATTGCCAAGATGTAAATGACCACTCGGTTGTACGCCGGAAAAGACAAGTGGTGTGAAGGTATCCATAGGAGTGCTCTTTCTTCAATTAAGGTTATTTGTTTTATTGTTTTTGACAAAGTATAGATATTATGAGCGTTTTTTCAAATTTTTAAGCATGTGAAAAAAGGAATGGGTGTTGAATAAAAAATAGGCACTAAAATAGATCAAGAATATGCCAAGCATGATCCCAGCTAAGGTGCTGGCGCGCAAGAAAAAGGATGCTTGTGAGGATAAAGGAAAAGACAAAAAACCAAACACATTCAATCCGTAATAGAGGGCTAGTGCACTCAAAAGGGTTGCTATCATGAGACATAATATTTGCTTTATCAGTTGGAAGTCGTATTTCCAATAACCGCGTTTGATAAGGACACCCCAAAGCAACAGGGCGTTGACCCATCCAGAGGTAATTTCAGCAATAACAATGCCTCGTGCAGATAGAATAGGAAATAATGTTAAGGCGAGACTGATATTGATGAAAACGCAAATACCTGTAAAAATCATCGGTGTTTTGGTATCTTCATGGGCAAAAAAATTAGGAATAAAGACCTTAATGAGAACAAAAGCTGGAAGTCCTAATCCATAAAGTTCCAGTAGTTGTGCAACATGGTGTGTTGATTGACTGGTAAATTGTCCTCGCTCAAAGAGCAAACTGACAATGGGATTGGAGAGCAGCAAAAAAGCGATGGATGCTGGAAGTGTTAACAATAGCGTTAATTCAATAGAGCGGTTTTGTAAATGGTGGGTTTCTTTGTGCTTTTTGCTTCGCAAAGCGCGTGTTAATTCTGGTAAAAGAACGGTTGCAACGGCAATGGCGATTACGCCTAGAGGCAACTGGTAAAGACGATCAGCGTACATCAAAGAAGAGACAGCACCCGATTGACTAGAAGCAATGTTGGTATTAATGAGCAAATTGATTTGTGTGATGCCACCTGTGATGGCTGCTGGGAATGCTAAAGTTAATAGTTTACGAACATTAGGACTTAAATGGGGCTGGCGGAAGGAAATTTTCATTCCACTTTGACGCAAAGCAAGGGCAATTAAGGTGAGTTGAAGAAGTCCTGCTGCCAATACACCCCAAGAGAGATTTAAGCCGATATGCCAAGCGTCAAGTTTATAGATCCAAGCATAGGCAAGCACACCAATCAGAATAATGTTTAAAAAGAGTGGGGCAATGGCGGCGATAAAATAGCGTCGCAGAGCATTAAGCATGCCTCCCATCATGGCAGCAAGCGACATGCAGGTTAAATAGGGAAACATGATCGCAGTAAAGTGAATTGTAGCGTTAAATTTTGTTGCATCTTCAGTAAAACCTGGGGCAATAATGGTTCGTACCAAAAAAGGCATACTCAGTTCCATCGCAATCGTTATCAGTAAAAGCAGCGAAAAGAGAACGCCAAAGACTTCTTCTGCAAATTTGCATGCCGTTTCTTGACCATCTTCAGTAATTTTTTTTGCAAAAAGAGGAATAAAAGCAGCGTTAAAGGCACCTTCAGCAAAAAAACGACGAAATGTGTTGGGAAAACGAAAAGCAGCGTTAAAGGCATCAGAAACAGGACCAGTCCCTAGGGCTGCTGCCATAAGCATTTCGCGTACGAAGCCAAAAATACGGCTCATGAGGGTTCCGGAAGCAACTGTTGCAATTTTTTTAATCAATGTCATAAAGATATATTGGGTTCGTTGTAAAAGAGAAGCGATGATAGGAGAAATAAACCATTTTAAATCGTAAAAATCTGATCTGTATCCCAATCAAGGATACTTTTTGTAAGCGTTTTACGACGGTGTTTATCTTTCTGTCAACAATGGTGCTTGAAGACTTTTTTATGCTCCTTGTTTACTGTTGCATTACAATTTTTATTGTTGCCATAAAATAATTAAAATTTCTTTTTCAAACTGAAATATGGGAGCGACATCATGACAGTTTGAAGGGACATATAGGGATATATAATGTTAATTTCTCTTTATGGTGTGATGTCGTGAATAGTGCAATCCAATACCGTTCTGTTTTTATGTAAGAGGCGTGACCCTACTAAAGAACGCAAATAAAATAAAAGCGTGAAGCAATGTGCAATCTCCAGATGTTTTTAAAAGTTGTAAGGCTAAGCTAAAAGGTGATGGCAAAGCTCGTGATTGGTTTTTACCTTTACGGCTTTATATTCTCTCAAAATTAGGCTGCCTTCCCATTTTAGAGATTACATAAACAAAAGGATAGGAAGACGTGATCTTTCAACAGCATTTTGTCTGTTTTTAGCACTATAGGTAATGAAAGTGATTAATTATCATTTTCAAAAATGATTGATCCTTTCATTTTACTTGTTCAGGTTTCTTTTCATAGTTAATGAGGATAAAATCTGAGGAAATAAGATAAATTTGTTCTCTCATGGTTTCCATTCCCGTTGAGGTGCGATTGATTTGCCAATGAAAGCAGGCGGGTAAAGGCTATCATTTTTACCAGAGAGGGCAAAAAGTTAAAGTTTATGAAACCTTTAGATATTCATTGTCATGGCTTTTGCGTGCTCTGTTTTGTGAGGTTGAATATTTTCTTGTCTTTTAGAACTCTGATTGACGTTTTCTGTCATTTTTTGCACTTTAATTGTTTCTTTATCGAGAGTGTTGGAACATTTTTTTTCATTGTTTGTCTTTATAGATTGATGCTGGATAGATTGATACTGGTTTGGTGCTAAGCACTCATCGAATTTATGATTATAAAAATACATGGGTTGTATATGCTGTTCTATCTCTTTTATCTGCTTGACTATTTCTATAATCTCTTTTGCTTTAACGGTTGATGTGCCAAGACACTTCGCAAGTTTTTCAGGATTATTTTCCTTTATGGCTTTATGCTCGCTTGAGGATAAGCGCTCATTGATTTTTTTGATATAAGTCCTTATCTCCCCTCTTAATTCAGGAGAGTTTGATAAAGTTGCTTGCTGTTGTGCTTTTGACAAGGAAAAGAGATTTTTTCATCCAAGCCTCAGGAATTTTTACCGACTGTTCACACCGCCTTTGTTTTACATGATGGGTATGGAGAATATCTCTTTCTGTTTGTTTTAAAATATTGATATAACGATCAATGGCTCTACAGAGGGGCAAAATATTTGCTTCAGCATGGGCGCGCGCGTTGTTTTTTATGCCAAATACATTGCTACCAGAAAGCTTAGAAATAGATTGGGGAGAGGTGGCAATTTGATAGGTGAGCTGCTCTCCTTCAGTATGATTTTCATGGATCATCTCTATTCTTTTCTGCAAAATATGACGATTGCCATAAATGATTTGGCACAAAGTTTCGATTTCTTTTCTTCTTACTTGAATGGATGCGTTGTTTTTTATCCTTGTGGCAATTTCATTGTTGGTAAGGGGGGCTATTGTTTCTGCGGGGATAAGCACTTCTTGCTGGTTTTGAACTTTTGGTGCTGTAAAGGAGAGGGCGTCACCGATTTTTAATGTCTGTATTTGCTCTGGAGTGAGATCTTTTTTATTTCCTAAGATGAAAATCCCGTTGGCATCAAGCATAAAGCCATTGGGTCCACTGCCTCTGTAGAAGCCTTTATAGGTATGACCTTCTTTCGCTGTTATAATAAGATGATGATGAATATTTTCAAACCCAATATGTTTCATATTGTCCATGAATTCTTTTAAAATAAGTATTTTTTCTGGATTTGAGATATCCTCAAGAAGATGTTTCATCTCTTCCTTATCGTTATGTTTTAGCGATGCAATGCTGGCAAGATTCATGCGTTTTTCTGTTACAAGAGAAAAGTCGAGTGTGTGGCCAGCAACTTGCCCAAGTTTTTCAAAAAACATTCGTTGTGTGCGTCCATTACCTTCTCTGAAGGGATGCGTATAGTTGAGCTGTATCAACATTTCAGTGACATGTTCAATAAATGTTTCGCGGGTTAAGCCTTTTAAACTATTCGTTTCAGAAAGTATTTTATCTAAATTTTCTAGTCCCTCTTGTATCTGTTTTGCTGAGGCAAAAGAAATACCAGCTTTTTTCATCATTGGCATATAAGCAACGGTACCATCTTCAAATGTAAATGGTTTTTCGCGTGTTTGTCCGGCCCATTCAAAAGTATTTTTAAATAGGGTGTGATGAATATATTGGAGATATGTGGAAGTTAGTTTTTGCGGTGGCGCTTCTTGGCGTAGATGAATGATTGCTTTTGTTGTATCATGGGCACATTGCACTTTTAATTTTTTATAGTCTTTTATTCCATATTTATTTTTTAAGGTGATACTATTAGGGCAAAAGAAATTACGATACATTGTCTTATTTTCTTCGGTTTCAGGCGATGAGGATAATTTCTCCTGTAAGGTGAGAGGGACGCTATCCGTCTTTTTTGTACCAGTGTCCCAGTATGCCATTGCTTTTTTTGGGGGGTGTTTTGTTCTTTCTTGATGATCAGAGCGTTTTTCCTTTGTCATTTGGACAGATATTGGATCATTTGTCGCTGTATTGCTGGTCTGTAAAATGTTTTTTTGGAAATCTTTTTGTGTTTTCCTCATGGAGGAAGCAGATTGCGCAATTGGTTTGGCCATTTGTTCTTGTTCTTGCAAACTTTGAGGCATAACTTCAATGCTGTCATGTAAAGCATGAGGGGTAATCCATGGTGAAAAAAGGGCGTTTTCTTTTTTCTTTGTTTGAATGGATGCGTTATCTTTGCTCTTTTCAGTTATTTCATCGCTTGTGAGAACGGCTCTTTTTTTTTCTGGAAGCAATGTTTTTTGCTGGGTTTTTTCTGGGTTTTGAGTTTTGGGCGCTGTAAAGGAGAGGGCGTCACCGATTTTTAATGTCTGTATTTGCTCTGGGGTGAGATCTTTTTTATTTCCCAAAATGAAAATCCCGTCGGCATCAAGCATGAAGCCATTGGGTCCACTGCCTCTGTAGGTACCATGATAGGTTTCTCCTTCTTTTGCGACGACAGCGAGATAATAATTTTTTTCATCCAATCCAAGCTCTCTCATAGAGTTGGTAAATTCTTGTAAAATGAGCAATTTTTCTGGATTTGAGATATCCTCAAGCAGATGCTTCATAGGTTCTGGATCGCTATGTTCCATGGCAGCGGCGCGGACAAAGTCTTTACGTTTTTTGCTCACAAGAGAAAAGTCTAACTTATGTCCTGCTGCTTGAGCGAGTTTTTCAACAAACAGTCTCTTTGTGCGCCTATTGCCCTCTCTAAAAGGATGCAAGTGGTGCAAATCTATCATTATTCCAGCTGCTTGTTCAACGAATTCTTCGCGAGTTAAGCCTTGTAAATTATTCTTTTCAGCAAGCGTTTTATCTAACTTTTCTAGTCCCTCCTGTATTTTTCTGCCAATCGCAAAAGGTTTTGTAAATTCTTTTCTTTTCAAAATGGGCATAGAAGCAACAGTACCATCTTCAAATGTAAAAGGCTCTTCGCGTGTTTGTCCGGCCCATTCAAATGCACGGGAAAAGAGGCTTTGATGAAGATATTTTAGATAGGAGGAATTAAACTGTTCTGGTAGAGGTTCTTGACGCAGTTTTATCATTTCTTTTTTTACATCATCACAACATTGTTCCTTTAATATTTCTTGCTCTTTGATGCGGTATTTATTTTTAAGCACTTTGCTATTGGGATAAAAGAAATTCTGCGATGCTTTATTGATTTGCTTAGAAATGGCTGCACTAATTGCAGGGTGTTGTTCTTGCAATTTTTCCTGTGTGGAAGAGGCATAATGTTTAGTGTTTTCTTTCATGTATATTTCCTTTCAAATGTTAACATTATTTTTTGAAAGCTTTTTTTACATTTTTTGCCTTTAATTATTTTCATTGCGGTTTCTTCAAAGAAGAATGCCCATTTGAATGATTGAAAAAATTGACCTTATTCGCATGGAACAAAGCTAAAGTGTGGAATTTTTATGAAGTATTATCGTGAAATTTTATCAATGAATTCTGTAAAATAATGGGATGTCTTATTCTAAAGTTTTCTGTATTTTATACGCTGTTTTTGATGCAATCTTGCAAGGTAATTGCACCAAAGTTTTGTATGAAAAGCCAACAATTAGAAGATTTATCACGACAAAGCTATTGCTTTTGATGTTTCGGCTCTGCGCGGTCGAACATGCGGTTGGTTTTCTTGTCTAGAAGTTTCTGCAACCTCTTGATGCTGCTTTGCTGTTGAGTGTTCAGGTAACTTCGGGGACTGCGATAAGTTTTGCTGCTTTTGCAATTTTTTATCGGGATCGTTAAGCGGTTGATGACGTTTTTGTTGTTCTTCCTGATGGTTTTGTACAATGGTTTCTCTTAACTGTTTTACAGTTTCAGCATAATCCTTAATGACGGTACACAGGGTAGAAAGATTTTCTTCAGCGGCTTTGCGTGCTCCATTTTTTATGCCAAGGATTTGCCTACCAGCAAGCGGAGCAAAAGATCTAGAAGGGTTTTCAATTTGAAATACAAGCTCTTCTCCTATCTCTGGAATTTTTTGCATATCTTCTATTCTATATTGCAAAATAAATGGATCATTATAAACAACTTCGCACCAATATTCGATCTCTCTTTGAGCATATCGAGCCGATGGATCTTGTTGAACTCTGCGGGCAATTTCCTGATTTGAGAGAGGCTTTATTTTCTTTTCTGAATTGAGCGGATTTTGTAAATGTTGATTTATTGGCTCTTCCTCTTGTGCTTGTCGCTGGTGTTGTTGTTCCGTGTGAGAAGCTTGTGAAATCTTTTCACTTTTTGTATATTTTGAAGTATACACATAATCGTTAATGGCAGTACGTAGGGTAGGAAGATTTTCTTCAGCTTTTCTGCGCGCATGATTTTTTATGCCAAGAACTTTTCTACCAGCAAGCTTAGAAATAGACTTAGGCCGTTCTGTAATATCCCATAAGAGCTGTTCTCCCATATCAGGGTTTTCTTTGATTGCTTCTATTCTTTCTTCTAAAATAAGCTTGTTGCCATAAACCTTTTCGCACAAAAATTGTATTTCTTCTTGATATGCTACGAGCAATAGCTCTCTTTCCATTGTATTAATAGATTTTTTTTGTCCGTGAGACGGTTTTGGCTGTTCAATTGCTGTGTGTGGAGAGGCAGGTTTTGGGATGACAGCATCGCTTTGTTTTCTGTTTTCCATACGGTGTGGTTTTCGTGAAGGAGGTACTGCATATGTTCCACTATCTTGTGATGATGAACTACTTTGTTGCCTGACTTTCATATGTGCTGGTGTTTTGGGTCTAACACTTGGGTAGAGTGTTTCAGAATTCTGGATTTTTGCATCGTTCTGTACTCTGTCTCTCATGCGTGGGGGAAGGGGCGGAGCCACTTTTGTCTGTAGGGAGGGGAGCTCTTGAACTGTTGGTTTGTTTTGTTGCCTATCTTTTTCGCGTGGAGGTCTTTGTGGCACTGCTTTTGTGTGCGGAGAGGAGTTTTCTTGGATTTTTGAGCTGGGGATTGTTGAACTGGGGATTGTTGTGCCGGTTTGTGTTTTTTCTCTCATGCGTGGAGGAGGGGGCGGAGCCACTTTTGTCTGTAGGGAGGGGAACTCTTGAGCTGTTGGTTTATGTTGTTGTCTCTCTTTTGCACGTGGAGGTTTTGGCGGAGCCGCTTTTTTTTGTGGGGGAGGCGTCTCTTGGTTTTTGGTGCTAGGAGGTATTGTGCTGGTTTGCACTGGGTTTTTCATGTGTGGGGGGGGCGGTGGAGCAACCTTTGGGTGGTGTGATAAATTTTCTGGGTGTTTTTGTACAGTTGGTTTTGGCAAACTTTGAGAAACTTGGGGAGGGGGGGTTCTGGTGGGGGATTGTTCAGTCTGTTGTTGAAATTTTTCCATCATTTCGGTGATAAAAGGGGAAGGATTTCTTTTTTTCATACATGTTCCTTTCAAACTCTTCCAATATTGTTTTTAAATACTATTTAAAAATATACGTTGGTTTTTATTCTGTTTTATGCTTTTTCACTTGCTTTTATGAGAGAGGATATGAAACTGAATGGTTTCACAAGAATCGGTTCTCTTGGCGCAAATGACCTTTGCCATGTGTTGCGCCAAGATGTTAGATTCAATGTGAAAACTTATTAGCTCGCAAAAGCCATCGCTTTTGGTATCGCGGTTTTGCGAGGACTAAAATCTGTTTCTCTTTGTTGAGTAGAGGTTGTTGCTTCTTCATGAGTTACTGTTGAATGCTCAGTGCGTTCAACAGATTGTGATAAGCGTTGTTGTTGATGCAAATCTTGCGTCCGTTTAGAAGATGGTTCATGGCGCTTTTGTTTTGCCTGTTCGGTTTGCGAAATGCTCTCTCTTACTTGTTCTACAGCCGTTGCATAATTGTCAGCGGCGTCAATTAAGTGAGAAAGACCAGCTTCAGCGTGTCTGCGTGCTTGATTTTTAAAGCCACAAAGACTGATACCAGCGTACTTGTGAAAAGATTGAGGATTTCTGACAAGTTGCTGTGCGAGCGCTTCTATTGTTTCAGGGTTTTGGAAAAGTGTTTCCACTTGTGATTGCAAAATGTTTGCGTTACCAAAAACAACTTCGCACCAATATTTGATCTGGGCATGGTGCCTTTTGACTTTTGAATGTTGTTGAATTTTGGTAGAAATTTCTGTCTCTGAAAGAGTTTCTTTTTCACGTTGATCTGGTTTTTGCAGAAGTTCAGTGACTGCTGCCTTTCCCATTAAACGTTCATAGTTTTTGAGTTCTTGCTCTGGAGATTGCAATAGGCTCTCTCTTGCCTGTTTTACAGCTTTTGTATAACAATCAACGGTGACGCAAAGGGCGGAAAAATCTTCTTCCGCTTGTTTGCGCGTTCGATTTTTGAAGCCCAACGTGCTGGTACCTGAAAGTTTAGCGATACTTTCAGGATAGGCTGCCATGCGCCATGAGAGCTCCTTTCCTGCAGCGGGATTTTTTTGAATTTCCTGCATTTTTTCTTGCAAAATATTTGAATCTCCATATGCACTCGCGGATAAACGTTGGATTTCCTCTCGATATGTTTGAACCAATGAATGGTGTGGAAGCAATTGAATGATTTCTTCCTCTGAGAGAACTCTTGTTGCCCTTTTTAGAGAAACTTGTGAAGTAACTGTTGAGTGTGTCGTTTCAGGTTTTTGCTGCCTTTTGGTAGAGCTACCTCTTGTTAGAAGCGTTGTTGGATTTGTTGATGCATGTACAGTTTCTTCTTTTAAAAGAGATTGTCTTTCCTCATCTTTTTCCGGTATGGATGACAGTCTTTTGCTTTGTGAAGGAGCTTCTTTATAGAGGCTTTCTGAGCTTGTAACCTCTGCCGCTGCTTTTTCATAGAGCGCTATAAGTTCTTGTATTGAAGGGGACGGAAAAGGGTGAGGGTGATCTTTTTTCATACATGCTTCCTTTCAAGAATTGTTTTAGAAAACCTCTTTGGTGCACACTCTCGCCCTTTATATTTTATGGTTTTTATAAGAAGATATCAAAATTGAGTGGTTTCCAAAGATCGGCGCTATTTGTTACCATTGTAATGGGACTTTGTGTCTTTTATACAGTTTTTTTGTGAAATTTTATCAATAAGTTATAGTCAATTACTGAATCCATTTTTAGGACTATTTTCTGTCACAAGATAAAACAATTCTTGGCGCAACCGCAATAAAACGATTTACGCCAAGAGATTACATGAAAAACAAAAATTTATGTGTTTTTACGTTTATGCCTTATACCGCATAAGCCATTCCTTTTTCGGGGGCATGTTTTCGTTGTTGTGAGCTGTGCTCTGGATTAGCGTGTTCTCTTCCTTTTGCGTGATGATGGCGATGATGGTGGTGATGTCTGTTCTCTAAGTCTCTTTCTGGACTTTCGTGTCTTTGACCTCTTTCTCTTTCCTGCTCCCGTGTAAACTGTTTATGGAGCTTTTGTGTAGTATGGATATGTCTCTCAAGAGCTGAGCAAAGGGGAGAAAAACCATCTTCAGCTTCTTTGCGTGCTTGACTTTTTATGCCAAGTGCTTTCCTACCAGCAAGTTTAGCAGGTCCTTCAGGATTTTCTGCAAGGTCCTGTAAGACTTTTTCTGCATTTTTGGGATCGTCAAGAATCTTAGCCAGTTGTTCATTCAAAGCATGTTCGTTACCAAAAACAACTTTGCACCACTCTTGGGTTTCTCTTACACCATATTGAAAGCTTGTGTTTTGTAAAAGCTTTGTTGTAATCTCATCTTTCGGGGTTCTGGGAGGTGTTGTTGTTCCTCTGCCAACGCCTTGGTAAATGGGATTTTCTCGTTGTTGCGACTCTTGCCCACCTTCAGCACCCGCGCCAACCGTTGCATAGATAGATTCTAGCGGTCTTTGGGGGGAGCGCCCACCACCACGTTCACCAAATTCAAGCTCTGCATAGGGATGTTCTGGTTCACGGGAAGAATGCCTACCCTGTGCATCTTCACCAACTGTCTCGTAGAGGGAAGTTTGCCAACCCCTCGCCTCCAGATCGGTTACTGCATAGGGATCTACGAGTCTGTCGGTGCGTCGCCCATCACTTGGTCTCCCACCAAGTCTGTCATAAGGATTTCCTAGTGGCTTTTGGGGAGCATAGACCGTTTCTGGTGGTTGTTGAAGTGTATATTGTTGTGGGTTGCGCTGTTCTTTGGGTGGTTTGTTAATCTTTGTGTAGAGCTCTTCTGCATTAGAAGCTCCTAGATTTTGTTGGTCAAGTGGCTTTTGGGGAGCATAGACCGTTTCTGGTGGTTGTTGAAGTGTATATTGTTGTGGATTGCGCTGTTCTTTGGGTGGTTTGTTAATCTTTGCGTAGAGCTCTTCTGTATTAGAAGCTCCTAGATTTTGCTGTTCAAATTGTCGTCTTAGTTCATCTATATTGGTAGAAGCGGTTGGGTGACTTTTTTTCATGGCTGTTTCCTTTCAATATTTTTAGAAAACTTCTTTGGCTTTGGCACATTCCCTACTTTTTGATAACTGTAAGACACAAGACAGATATCGAATTGAATGACCTCCAAAGATTTCGCGCTATTCATATTTGTATATAGTGGACATTTATGTCTTTTATACAGCTTTTTTATGAAATTTTATCAATAAGTTATAGTAATTTACAGGATTCATTTTTAGGACTGTTTTTTGTAACATTCTAAAACAACTGGTGGGCGCAATGGAGATAAAATGATTTGCGCCAAGAGTCAGTTGGAAGGCAAAAGTTCACGCGTTTTTAGCCGGTAAGAGCCAGTGATGAAGAGCGATTAACTTTTAAGGTGTGAGCTTGACATTGTGCTTCTTTGGTGTTCCTTACAGTATTCGCAATTTCTTTTGCTCTGCTTTCCGATGTCCCAAGTAGGCAAGCTAGTCTGGTATAATCTTTTTCTTGTATGGCTTTACGATCTTCTGAAGATAGACGATTGTGTAGTTGGCGCGAAAAGTGATGGAGTTCTTGTCGCAGTGAACGAGAATGCAATAAAGCTTCTCTTTGTTGTTCTCTTGGTAAGGCAAAAAGGTTTTGTAAATTTTTTTCAGGTGTTTCGACAGTGTGGCTCAAGCGTTTTTGTTCTCTTTGATGTTGCTCTAAAATTTCTTCTTTTGTTTGTTGTGTTATTGTGGTATAATTTTTAAGGGCTTGGCTGAGTTGTGGAGCGGTTTGTTCCGCCTGTCTACGATTTGGACTTTTCATGCCAAGTATTTTTCTTCCTGCAAGTTTAGAAATTGATTGAGGGTTTTGTAAAATTTGATCGGCAAACTGATTTCCTAAGCTTGGATCTGCCGTTAAGATATCCATTTTGATCTTTAAGACATGGGCTTTACCATAAACAATCTTTGATAAATTTTCGATTTCTTTTCTGCATGCTTCAACATAAGCGTCATTTGAAATCCTTGTGAATAACTCTTCATGTGTAAGAGGTGCTAATGTTTCTTTTGGAATCAGTGTTTCTTTTAAGCTTTGAATGTTGGTTTTTTGAAAACAGAGGTGGGCACCGTTGAGTAATGTTTTGACGAGTTCTGGGGGGAGATCATCTTTGTGGCCGACGACGAAAGCACCTTCTACTTCCATGACAAAACCTTCTGCTGAAAAACCTCTAAAGATGCCTTCATAGGGAATCCCTTCTTTTGCGGCAACAACAATACGATTGTTAATTTCATCCAGTCCAGCATTTCTCATTTGGGAGATGAATTCTTTTAAAACAAGGGATTTTTGCGGATGCGTGATATCTTCAAAAAGATCTTTCATCGGTTGGGGATTGCCATATTGCATGGCTTCAATACAAGCTGCTGTCATGCGTCCTTTTGTGATGAAAGAAAAGTCAATGGGATGTCCTGCTGCTTGTCCAAGTTTTTCCATAAACATTCGATTTACGCGCCCATTCCCTTTTCGGAAAGGATGTGCATGCTCGAGTACCATAAAAACTTCAGCGGCATTTTCAGCAAATTCTTGGCGCGATAAACCTTTTAAATTGTTCTTCTCATTCAGTGTTTTTTCGAGTTGTTTTAGCTCTTTTTTTATCTGTGGACCAATAGCAAAAGGAACTTCATAACCTTTGGGACGCATCGCTGGCATATGGGCAGAGGTTCCGTCTTCAAATGTAAAGGATACATCGCGGGTTTTTCCAGCCCATTCAAAAGTTTTGTGAAAGAGGCTCCAGTGGATTAATTTTAAATAAGTGGAATCAAATTTTTGTGGAAGTGGTTCATGGCGAAAATTGACGGCTTCTCTGGCGGTATCATGGGCACAGCGTTCATACAGTTTTTTGGGGTCTTTTATGCCATATTTATTTTTGAGTGTTAGGGTACCTTTATATAAATAATTTTGCTCTAACATATAATCTCTCCTAAGTAGGTGGGGTGGTGGTTGATAAGCGTCTTAAACGCTGCATGTGAAAAATTCCCCTTCGCGTATTCTTTTGAGATTTTTGGTGTTACAAGAGGGAGTGCTTTTCCCTCAAGTGTATGGATGGTTGTATCGATCGTTTTGTGATACTTTTGAAAGGTTTTTGGTGTGAGAAATGCCAAATGTTCTGTTGTGATTGTTTTCATGTATATTTTCTTTTTTCATTTATTTTTGGAAAGCTTTTCTGATGTTTCTTTTTGTTTATTATCCTGTTGTGCTGTAAAATACTGCTATTGAGGGCGCTGGTATGAATCCCATGAGCGGTCAGAAAATGGATTGTCTACAAATTGACTCTGGAAAAACCTTCATTCTTTGAGGTGTAAGAAAGGGATCAAAAAGAGAAATGTTGCTTAAAATTATTGTTTTTTTGCTTTTAATAAAGTTATTTGCAAGAGCGCTTTGATGAAGATCGTGGATATGGCGGGTGCAATCGCTCTTGGTTTGTGGATGGAGTTGGTGCTTTTCATACACAGTACTCAGATTAGTGAATCTATGGGCAAAAGCAGTCATCAAAAATTTTTCTCCATTATGTTTTTCTTATTGCTTCATATGAACATCTTGCCATATGAACATCTTGTTTGTATATGTTTGAAACAAATTGTTTTTTATTTTGTATTGTTACTCTTATCGTATTGCGCTGCTTTAAGATCCATAACAGAGGAAACCCTTTCTTTAGTTGGGGAGAAAAGCCTTTTTTCAGCGCTTTGTATTTAAAATAGAACACTTTATGATATCGTAAAGGGGGAAAAGTTTGTATAAGAATGATTTATTCATTTTGATGCATATCTAAATATTTTTTTGGAAAAAATCGATGTTCTTGAGTGTAGGTGTCTTGAGAGTTCTTATCTCAAAGATTAAATTTTTGGTTTTTTGTAGGGGATAAATTATACACAAAAAGCTTTGTAGGAATGTATTTGCAGACTTTCCTAAGTGGAGGTTTGGTTTAGTTATAGGTGATTTGAGGGGATTGGTGTTTTTTATAAAGACAATGGGCGCTGGTAAAACAATACACAAAATACAAAAAGGAAAAAACACGGTTTTTTTATCATGTTTTCCCCTATGTGTGTGAGGAAGTGGGCAAAAACTTTTTGTTAACGGGCTTTTAAAAAACAGAAATGTATATTGTTTTTTTCATAGTCAAGATCTCATAATAGGAGGCTAGTTTTTCTTTTGTGGGGCAAAGCGGTTTTTGGCAGCTGCGGCTAACATTTCTTTTCTTCTGAAATAGATGGCGCGACCACATCGCAAAGGAGGTTGTCCTTGCATAAGAATAATTTGTTCATCTTGACGCATTTCTTGAATAACCTCATGGGGTAAAATCAGAGCTCTTTGTTGGTAATTGACGTTGTATGAACTCTTTCCTAAAGATAAGCCTCTTGATTTGCTTGTTCCGGTTACTTCAACAGTCATTTGGCCACAGCGTTCTGAAATGTCTTTGGCAGTTTGGAGGTCTTTAATGGCAGCATAGCTGACAAAGGAGCAGCTTTCAAACCATGAACGTGCTCCAGCTTCTCCAAAATGATTGACCAACTGACCAGAGGATTGATAAAAAAGCATTAAAGATGTACCGTATTTACGTCCACGATCGCGCGCTTCTTCTAAAATATTCATATAGCCTAGAAGATCAACTTCATCTAAGACAAATAAAACACGCTTTTTATAGTTACCGTCTGCTGTAACCATGGCATTGAGAAAAGCGCCAATAATCACGCGTCCAATAGCTGGATAACTGTTTAAAATGCTTGCGGGGAGATTGAGAAAAACATCTGTATTGCCATTTGTAATATCTGAGGAAAAAAAATCATCTCCGCAGACAAGATCTGCGTAATTGGACAAAGAAAGCCATTGAGTGTCTTTTGATGCGGTTGTATAGACTCCTGAAAAGGTTTGCTCTGCCATTTCTGTAAAAATACCAACCATTTCGCGAATAAAAGGAGAAGGTGTTGTTTCTTGAATCATACGTAGTTGATTGACAACAGCTGTTTCTGATTGAGAGAGAATTCCACGCAATGTTTTTAAATTGCGCTCGTTGTCTTTATATTCATCAGAAAATATAACATGAGCAAGAAGGGCTGTTAAAAGGTTATGAGCTTGTGTCGAGAAATATTCCGCTGAAGAATTGTCTGATTTTTTATCTGTAAGAAGCAATTTAGAAAAGCTTACAATATTTGCTTCGCGTTGTGTGCGTGGTACGCTGTCGTCTAAAAGCCAATCAATGACATTAAAATTTTTTGTTAAAAATGAATTGGGATCGAGAACAATGACATTTCTATTCCCCATCTTTTGACGCGCAAATTTGACCATTGGGGCAACTTCTGTTGAAGGATCAAGACAAATAATAGACCCTGGATAGGTTAAACACGTGGGAACTACTGTACTTGTGGTTTTATAGCCACCAGAACCAGCAAAAAAGATCATATGAGTTGAACCAAAATCAAGATTAAAGGTTAGCAAAGGGGCTGTTCCCCCCTTTCCCCATGTTGTTTTATTGCCAGGTGAAAAGGGAATTTTGCACACATTATCTTGATCAACACGGTATCTTTCCCCCACAACAATTTGCCCATTGGCAGGAAAAATTTTTGCTGCCTCTCTTAAATTCATCCATGCGGATTCACCAAACACACCTTTTTTTGCACGCTTGACCTTATTTTTAGGTGGAGAGGTTGTTATGAATTGAATAATGGAAAAAAAACCACCAATGATGATGCCAAAGACAACCATGGGGTCCATGAATTGAAGCGCATAATTCCACGTTATTCCTTGTTGTCCAACATAGGGACCTAAACGTTTTATTTCTCCACCAATATAGTAAAGAGCTGTGGTTCCAAAAAAGATAAGGGAAACGAAAGTAATTCCTTTACGTAAGTGCAGCTTTTGCGAGAGACTATAAAACAATGACACAGCAGCTGTTAGTGCTAGGACTAGTAAAGGTTCTGAACGAAGAGTCCAATAAATTTGATTGCTCTTTAGTCCATTTGTTATAAACAACAAAAAATGAGGAACAAGGAATATCGTTAAAGCACCTAAAGCGATTGGTGTTAAAATGAGTACCATTTGTGTCTTGGTATATTTCATTGTATTTACTTTCAATTCTATCAGACTATGCTGCGAAAAGCTCTTTTTTCAGATGTGCGATATTAAACTCTCTCTTTTTTGAAAAACGCAGATGACGCCAAACAGTTCTTGTTTATGAGCCCTTCTTATAAAGTAGGAAGCTTTTATCCATTCTTAGCAAGCCATAGCAAATGCTTTGGAACGATGCATTGCGCATACTTGTGTTTGCTGATGTAGTTCTTTGGCTTGCTTAACGGTTTGTGTAATTTGTTTGGCTTTATTTTCTGATACACCAATGCTTTGAGCCAGTGTTTCATACTCATTATTTTTGACAGCTTTATGTTCAGTTAGTGAGAGACGGCTATTGATGTTTTTTACAAAGTCGGTAAGCTCTTTTTGAAGTAAAGGATTTTTTGCTAAAGCTTCTTGCTGTAATTCTTTTGGCAAGGTGAAGAGCTTTTGTAAGCTTTTGCTTGGCATTTTTACTATTTTTGCACGACGACTTTGTTCTGTTGCATGTTCTTGAGTAATTTCCTTCTCTGCATGTTTTACAGCATGGGCGAAATTTGCAACGGTAGTACAGAGCATCTCAAGATGATTTTTAGCGTTTGCACGTGCTTGATTTTGTAGTCCACATAAACTGAAACCTGCAAGATGAGAAACAGAGTGCGGTGCTCTTTCAATCTGCTTGGCGAGCTGTTGGCCTAAGCTTGGATTTTTGATGATCTCTAGCATCTGTTTATCTAATGTTTTTTCTTTACCATAAACAATTTTTGACAATTTCTGGACCTGTTTTAGGCTTGCGTGGACGCAAGAATCTTCTGCAACCATTTCGGCTTTTTTATTTTCTGTCAAAGGAGCTAGTCTTTCTTCTGGAATGAGAATGCTTTCAAGCTCTTTTGTTTTTGGAACTGTAAAGGTAAATTTGTCACCGGGTTTTAATGTTTTGAGTTGTTCTGGTGTGAGATGCTCTTTATTGCCGATGATATAAGCCCCTTTCACATTGAATGCAAAGCTATCATAACCAGCACCTCTATACATTCCTGTGTAGGTTTCACCTTCTTTTGCAACCATAACGGGACGATCATTAACATTGCGCCCAAGTTCTTTCATGTTGTTCATGAATTCCTTTAAAAGAAGTATTTTATTGGGATTAGAGATATCCTCAAATAGATGTTGCATTGGTTCTAGATCACCATTTTCTGCTACAGCAACACTGGCGAGCATCATGCGTTCTTTTGTAACAAGTGAAAAATCAAGCTGATGACCTGCTGCTTGAGCGAGCTTTTCAAAAAAGACCCGTTGTGTACGTCCGTTGCCTTCTCTAAAAGGATGGAGTTGGTTAAGGAAGTTAAATAAACTTATTGCTTCAGAGTTAAATGTCTCACGCGTTAAGCCTTGCAAATTATCTTTTTCGGCAAGTGTTTGATCTAATTTTTGTAAACCTTTAGTGATTTCATCACCGAGTGCAAAAGGATTTTCCCATCCTGTTCTTTTCATTTCGGGCATAGCGGCTGTGGTACCATCTTCAAATGTAAAGGGAAGATGGCGAAGATGACCAGCCCATTCAAAGGTATTTTTAAATAACTGATAATGAATAGAGCATAGATAGGAGGTATCAAATTTTTCTGGTAGGGGGGCTTCACGCAGATTAACCATCGCTTTTGCTGTATCATGCGAGCATTTCTCCAGAAAGGATTTAAAGTTTTTTATTCCATATTTATTTTTGAGTGTTGTGGTGTTCGGGTAGACATAATGATGAGGAGAAACTGTCTGTATATTTTTTGTTTTTTCTTTTGCTTTCGGCATCGTAGCTTCCTTATAATGTTACGTTGTCCATGAGAGTATTAAATTCCTCGAGTGAAATATTCCCCCTTGCATATTCTTCTAAAATTTTTAGCGTTTTGGAATGTAGCGCTATTCCCTCTATTGCATGGGTGCTGATGGCTGCTTCAACCGCTTCACGGCGTTGTTTTAATTCTTCCACTGTCATCGATAAAAGATTTTCGCTGTTTTCTGTTGCTTTGGTTTTCATGCATTTTTCCTTTTATGTGCAATCGTTGCCTTAAAAGAGCCTTTAGCAGCCGATGAGATCTTCTTTTAGTCTCCTCCAAAGATGTTTCGTTGTTTGAAGGGATCATAATAAATTTCTGTGACCTTAAATTTTCCTTCAACCCGTTTGCATTGGATGATGATATCAATCATTGAAATCAACAGTCCTCGAATATCATCACGCTCTAAATCACCTCCTCCGTCACTTTCTTTGACCAAAAGGGTCATTTGCTCAAAGGCAGCAAGGGCTGTTGAAGCATGAACCGTTGTAATGGAACCTGGATGACCTGAATTGACATTGCGGATATAATAAAAGGCTGTACCATCTCTAAGTTCTTGCAAAAGAATACGATCAGGACGCATCCGTAAAGATGATTCAAGCAATTCTTTGGGTCCAACAGAGGCTAAGCCTTGTCCATCTTTTGAATAGAACATCGAGACATGATTAGGGTGCGGTATCACCAATTCTTGTGTATCTTCAATGGTGATAATACGCTCTTCTTGAGGGATTTTGGCGATTAACGCTTTTGATAATGTTGTTTTACCCGAACCAGTTTTTCCTGCAATTAAAATATTTTTCTGGCATTTTACAGCTTGATTTAAAAAGGAGACAAAGTCTTTATTACAATAGGCATGAGCTAAGTTATGTTCGATGATTTTGAGTTCGTTAAAACGAGAAAGATAATCATTCAATGGCGTGAAAGATATCTGTTCACAGAGCGAAAACAGACCTTTATTCGCTAGCTCTTCGAGAGAAAAACTCTGCGATGATGGTTTGCGAATTGTCATACTAATCGTGTTTTTTTCAACAGCCGGCGGAATAACAACTTGAATGCGCTCATTACCTGGCAGAGTAGCCGATAATATTGGATTCTTGTCTGATATGTTTTGCTTGGAATAGGACGCGACAACTTTCGCAATCCCCATAAGCTCATTAAAAGAGAGAGCCGGTGCTTCTATAGTTTTCCATCCATCAATACCTTCCGTCATTACTTGATAGGGACGATTGATAACAATTTCAAAAAGACTTTCATCTTTCAAAAAAGCACGGATGGGTTCAAGTTTTGTGAGAACAATCGCGATGGTTTCATCGCTCATGGTATGTAAGTTTGAGTTCATTCTAAAGGTATCGCAGAATTTTTGTAAAAGTTTCTTGAAACAGCTCGATTGGTAATCTGTTTTTTGTTTTCGATGACTTTCAATTTATAAACGCTGGAAAAATCTAAATCGCGGGCAACAAAGATATTCACCATTTCCCCTTGGTTTTTGGATAATGTTGGAGGAATATTGGCGTAATTTTCGACGACAATATTTGCAATATTTTGTCCTGAAGAGAGTGTTTCAGTTTCTTCTTTTTCTTGTTTTTTTGCTAAACGTTTATTAGCATAGTTTGTCGCATCTTTTATCAGGGAGACAAGAAGCGCAGATCCAATCCTCTCTAACCAATGGTTATCAATATCTCCATCTATACCAGAACGCCCTAAACTGTCTGTTGCAGGTGAAGCTAAGGATATAATGATACCATTAGGGGTTTTTGCTCTATTCCACAGCACAAAGAGACGTGTTTGGCCTTTTTTCAATCCGGCGCGATATTCACCAACAATTTGGGTACCTTTATCGAGAAGGACAACACGACCATTGTCTGATAAGATATCTCTGGAAACGATACAACTGGCAAAACCTTGTTGATCACTGTTGATGGCTGTTTCTAAAATACAAGGGATAGAAGTTCCCATCGCGATGATGTAGTTTCGATTGCCAAGGGTTGAAGCACGAATACCTTCAAGCACTGTGGGTTTGAGAAGATGATTAAAACGTTGTGTCGTTTCATCATGTTTACTTTCAAGTTGGTGAGGCAAAACACTATTATTTGTTTGTGAATCTATTTTGCCTTGTTGTGTATTTGCATAAGCTAATACAGGAGCACGTTGTGCTGCTTCCAAAAGTGAGTCATCAGAATTTAATTGATTGATGTTTGGTGTTGGTAGCTCGACTTTTGGCAATAGAGCGTTATTTCGTTGAGGCTGTTCAAGGGGGGAAGGGGTAGGTTTTGCAGGGCGAAAAAGCTCTGTTTGTTTTATAACTTTTCCTTCTTTTGAAGATTCAATTGGTTGTTTTTTTTCTGTAACAAGTGTTGAATAGGCTAAATAAAGACAGACACTGAAAAGAATAATAAGAGCAATAGCTTTCCCTACATTGTTCTGTTGACTTTTTCCTTGAGCATTTTTTATTGTATCGCGATCATTAATGCTTTTTTCATCCACGGTGTTATTCATGGCTGCTTCCTAGGTTCACTTTACGTTGTACAGATGGTGATGTCGTACCTGTTTCAGGGTTAATTCCTTCTGGTACGAACCTTTTATTAAAGATGCACAATACTTCATTCCCACGCCGTAGCGTGAATTGTGCAGCTGTTGCATGAACAATAACCTTGTTGCCTTTAATTGATTTGGGAATAAGCGCTTCTTGCCCATCAGGTGATACAATGTAAATGGCAGGGATTTCAATATTGCCTAAAAAGGTAAAGGTTGTTGTTTTTCCATTATCATAGACAGACGCAGGTTCAATGAGGGATGAACCTTGGGCTTCATAAGCCCAATTGCGTGGTCCAAAATCTTCATGGATATCTAAAACATCATTGACAAAGTTTTCTTCACGTTGTTTTGCTTTTTCTGCTTCGGCTAATTTCTTACGCAAGGCTTCATCTTCTGGATAACGAAACTTTACTAAGAAATACGTCTCATTGCCGGCTGAAACATCGCCTTCACGGATTTGCAGCTCGAATTGATAAGATCGTTTTGTTCCATCTTGGCGGCTTGTGACAATTTGTAAATTGGTCACAGGTTGGATTTCACGCGGTTTGAGAAAAACAAAGTGACCAGCCGGTGCAACTTGCCAAGCAACGGAATTTCCAATTCCTACATAGGTCACGTTTTCATCATCGGCAAATTCCAGCTGAACTGAAGAGCGAATGGAGCCAATGATTTGTACAACATTGTAGGGGTCATAATTGACAAATCTGATGCGGTTATCTTTACGTGCACTGACAGGCGCTGTTTCTGCAAGTGAGAAGGCGGTGTGAAAGCTGAGAGTGATCGTAAAAATTAAAAAGATTGTTTGTAAAAGTCTGATCATTTTATCACCTCTGGATCAGATCTATATTCCGATACTTGAAAACCAAGAGGATTGATGAGACGATCAGACGTTGAAATGTGTGCGTTCACGTAGGAAAAATTTAAGATTGAAATCCAATGGGAAATATTTTCTTTTTCATTAAAGTCTCTGACCGTTTTATAGTAACGAACTTGGATAAGATCTTTGCTTATAAAAGAGATTGATTTGATTGTGACGGTAGCAATCATGTTATGATAAATATTTTGAGGACTTTCTGGATTATTGCCCGCGTACCATTTTGCAAAACGGTTTTGTTCTTTTGGAGAAGATAAAAGAGAAACTAAGCGAAAATTGTTTTCTGCTTCGGATGCTTGAAAACCTTCACGGGCACGAACATATTGGCTGGCAAAATAACGCGTTATCGCTTCATCATAGTCGTTAGGGGATTCTTTGAGGGCGCTTACAGTATCAATAATGCCTGTTGAGTTATCAACTCGGATAACAAAAGGCTCTACCGTTTTTAAAGGCGTCAAAGCTGCGACAGCTAAAGCCAGTGCAATCGTCATCAATCCAAAAAGCATTGTTAAAGCCATGGAAATTTTCATTCGCACGCGCATGCTATGCATGCGATCAATATCAAATGAGCGCGCTTCTTTTATATATTTTTCAAGGGCATCACTTTTCACGCGTAACCTCCACAGTTTTATCAGATCGTGCTTCATGAATAACCGGCTTTAATAAAGCTGAATTGGCCGTTGCTTTTTCACTTTCCAAAGTATTGAGAATGATGGGAGTGGTAACAGGCTTTAAGCTCTTTTCTGGGTGGACAACGTTTTGATTGTCCCAATTCCACTTATCTTTATTTAAAGCACGTGTATGTTTGCCATTACAGCGTGGTGGTTTTTTTGGGCCACTCAAAGAGGCACAACCAGTAAGAGCGATTGTTAGGACCATAACAAAAGTTATTTTTCGTTTCATTTTTTGAACTCACAAATATCTTGGAATACAATGCATGAGAGCCTTTATTCTGGACACTTTTAAAAGTCTATGTGATTGGTTTTGTTGTAAGATCTAAGATGTTAGATCTTACTTGAAACAGGATCATGGCGCGTGCGCCAAAGGGCGCACGCAAGGCAAAAACAAAAATGCTTATTCTTTTAAAGAGGTGCTTTATCTTAAAACCGACCACGACCACCTCCAGATCTTCCTGCTTTTGCTGCCGCGCCTGCCGCACCTTTAGAAGCGTTACCGGCAGCACCTGAGATTTGTAAAGCAGCATTTTTTACTGTATTCGCACTCGTTCTTGCACCATTGGCAAGCATTGTGAAAACCTGTCCTCCTGAAGAGACACCAGTGTTAAAGTATGGTCCGCCAGAGGCCAGCGCTGTTGCAATACCGGGAAGCGCACGGAAGATAATAACCCCTATGATCGAAATGACGAGGACAGGGGGGAAAAGAACATAGATTGATTCATATGAAACTTTGAGAACCTGAAGGATAACTTGACATATAATTGTTCCAAGCATGATCACGAGAACCTGTAAAATGGTAAAATTGATCAAAGTTGTAATCCATGCATCGGTGTATTTTCGCGTTGCATTGAACAAATACAAACTAATGAATAGAGGCCCAAGACCTATAATCATTACGAGAGCAACTTGTGCAAACATTTGCACAATAAAACCACCTATACAAAAAAGAATAACGGCTAAAAGCATGATAGAACCAAGAAGCCCCACAACAATCTTTTCAAAAAACCAAGCATTGTATAAAACTTCTTGATAGCGAGCATTTGCCTTTAACAAAATATAATCAAAAACATTGGAGCTTGCAGGATTGCTGTTAAGCGCATTCCCAATAGCGTTAGATAAATCATTGAAGAAAATATCCTTGACATAAGTATTAAATGTATCCGCATTCGTTGCCATTGTTGTCACAACAACGATTTTAACAACATTATTGAGAAGACTATGCATGGAAAGCGCAACGCGACCTGTCATAACATTATAGCCATAAAGAAAGATAAAAATGATTGCGGCGAGATTTAAGGGTGCTGAAATAGCAGAAGATAACCCTCTCACCGTTGTGTCCATCACATTATCGAGAGGGGTTAAAATATACCCAGAAACGCTTTCAAATGGAGAAAAACTAAAGTCTGACATTTGTACTCGTACTTTCAAGTTTTTCTTTTAATTCTTTTTCTTTTTCTTTTAATTGTGCCTCAAGGTATTTATGCTTTTGTTGTTCCTTTTCTTCACGCATTTCGTCTTTTGTTTTCGTATCTCTTGCTTGAATCATATCAAGAGACTGAAGTTTTAAAGAAGCCACTTGAAGATCGGCTTGAAGAAGAGAAAGTTTTACTTGAAGCTCTTGTCGAAGAGCTTGAAGATTCTGCAATTCTTCAAGGCTAGATTTTTTTACAGCTTCAGTTGCTGTTGTACCTGTTTGTGACTTAACTTGTTCAAGTTGATGACTTATTTCTTTAATTTTTTTTGCAGTTTCAGTTGCAGTTTTATATATGCCTTCAGCTGTTTCTGATTTTGCAGCATCTAATTTTTGTGTGTTCTCGAGTGCTTGTTTATAATATTCATCCGCATCGGGTGTCGTTTGTGATATTGCATGAGAAATAAAAGAAAAAGATAACAGTGTAACTAAGCCATATTTTTTCATTGATTTTTTCTCCTTTGATAAAATATGGGCAGCCATTTATCAGGGTCTGCTCCATATTCGTTGATAATTTCATTCATTAGTTCAATGTTTTTTGTTGTGCCGCTTAAAACGGCGATCTCATCATTCATTCCACGTAAGTTAAGTTCTGCAACGACGGAACTTTGTCCTTGTTTGACGAGAAAACGGCGAGATTCTCTGCTTAATTCTGACTGTATCAGTTCAAATTCACGCTCAGTAAGTTTGAAAGCTTCGACATAATCATTGTAATTTGCTTTTTGATTTGGAAAAAATATTTGGGTGGGGCATTGCTCAATAATTGTGTGCGCGATTGTTGAGTTCAAAGCATCTTTAGGACTTTGTGTTGCAAAGAGCATCATGCCATTTTGTTTACGGATTGTTTTTAGCCGATCTTGCGCAAAAGCTTTGAATGAATCATCTTCCAAAGCTTTCCAGAATTCATCAACGACAATAATGATGCGCCGCCCATCAATCAAATCAAGAATGCGGTGAAAGAGATACATCATTAAGGGGCGCCGAATTTCTTCATTGTCTAAGAAATCGGTCATGTCATATCCAATGAACTGTGCATTTAAATTGAGATCATCTTGATCATTATCAAAAACCCACCCTAAATCATTGCCTCTAATCCAGCGTTGTAGTCGTATGGCGATACCTTCTTTTGATGTGTTGTCAAAAAACAGTTGAAGTGCACCAAGAGAGCGTTGTGTTGGGGGTAAGTTTTCCAAAGAATCGATGGCTTTGGCGATATCTTGTCGCTCTTCTTCTGTTACGATTTGTCCTTCAGCGCTTACCAGCTTTAAGATCCAATTACGAAGAAAGATTTTATTTTTTTCAGTGTATTCCATGCCCTTTAAGGGAGAAATCCCTGTGGGCTGCCCATTTTTTAGAGGTTTATATTTCCCTCCTCCAGCTCGTACAAAGATCTCTGCTCCTTGATCTTTGTCAAAAAAAACCATTGTTGGATTGTGTTTTTGTAATTGTGCAAGAAGAAAATTAACAATCACTGTTTTACCAGATCCCGATGGACCACAAACAAACGTGTTTCCAAGATCGCCATAATGAAAATTAAAATAGTAAGGTGAACCTGCCTGTGTTTTTAGCAATGCGACAGCAGCTCCCCAAACATTATCGTTTAGTTTGCCAACAGGGAAAGAATGGAAGGGCGATAAAGCGGCAAAATTTCTGCTAGTAATGGCACCTGAACGCGCACGATAGCTAAAGTTTCCAGGAAGCTGTGCCCACCATGCTGCTTCCAATCCTAAATCTTCTCTGGCAATTACGGCTCCCCCATTGGTTAAATGGGCTCGTGCTTTTGATAAGTTTTCAGTCAATATTTTGGGATGATCAGCAAAAACAGCTAAAGAAATGTGATGCTCGCCCAAAACAAAACGGTTTGATTCTAAATCATCTAGCGCTTCATCGAGTGCATCAATTTGTGAACTAGCACGGTCAGCTGCATTGATCATTTGATTTTGCTTGCGGCTCATAATCGCACTGGCGGCCGCCTTACTTTTAAAAACAAAGGATTGTGTTAAAATGAATTCAAATGGTACCGTAAGCAAACCATCAGTCATACCAGGGCGTGTTTTAGAAGGGTATTCTTTCCATCCAAACATGCCAGCAAAGCGTTCATTACTTTCATGGCGAATTTCGATAATTTCTTTCCCAAAAATAACACGATCCGAATAAATCGTTGAAGCAATAGTTCCAAATGTGAGAGGAATACGCTCACGTCTTCCCCCCACCAGCTGGTGGAGAAATTCACTTTGTTCAGAAAATAAAATACCTTCATATTCATAGATTGATAGCAGACGGACTTCATACTCTTCTAAACCTTGCATAAGGTCTTGACTTAACTCTTCGAGTTTACGAACAGCTTCCTCATCAGGTTCAGATTGTGTTTTCTTCGCTTTACTTAAGCGCTGAAAAAATGAAACCAGTTGTTCTGTTTTATCTACTGCGGGATTCCAAAGCAGTGAAATAAACAGATCATTTCTATACAGTTCTTGCGAAACCATTTTCTTTTTATATTTTTCATCTAATGTTGTTGCAAAAGATGAAAGAAAATGACCTTCTGGATAGATCGTTTCACGGCGGCGGATGATGTGAGAATATAAAGCAACCCGTTCATCTGCAATATTTTTTAAAAGAGTGTTTAATTGGTTGTGTAAAGAATTTAATTGATCAATATCCGCAGTGTCAAAATTTACGCCCTCAACAGCCATCACAACCATTAAACAGCGCGAATTTAAAGCAACGACATGTTGGTTGATATAGCGTATATAGGGAATATATTCTTCAGGCAAAGTTTCCCGTTTCATTATTGACATCTGTTTCACCGGTTTGGCTCCTTCAGCTTAGTTCCTTATAAGTGCGGATAAGGCGCAAAGGGGAGGTAGAACCTCCTCCCCATCGGTTGAGGTTTTTTTGTTTTCCTCGGGTATTGAGCCAAGCAAATAATACGCGAAATTGGTTGTGATCATGTTTTGTCACTTCACGCAAAATAAAGTGCATCCCAATACCAAAACCAATCATGGTAAAATCACTCGTCAAAATAAAAAGAACGGACGTCGCCATGACATTGAGCGCCATCGCTTCCATTGTGACACCGGCAAACATGGACGGTCGTGTACAGGCAAGGAAAAGAGTGTCTTCGTTCATTTATGCCGTGCCCGATAATTTACCGACAAGAGTAGGGGCACCAAAAACAATAGCAATACCAAGAACACAGTAAGCTGCTTTGCGTAAATCAATAAAGCCGTACATCCAGCCAATACCCACAGCAGCAACACATATAATTGCAATAAGCTTTGCCGTTGGACCCGTCATCATTGTGACAATGTTGCCTAAAACACCTTCAAGTTTTGCGAAACCACTCCCATCAGCAACAGGAGCAGCATAAGAAGGATCTGATACAAGCAATGCTGTAAAAAGCAGCATGGTCATGATAACGATAAAAATGATGTTCTGGGATCTATTATCTGTCATTTTACCTCTCTTTAACAAATAATATTTGTTCATATGTCGACATTCTATTGCCTCTAAAAACTGAAAATGCTGTCATTTGATGACAGTTAATTCTTCTCGTTTGTTTGTTTTAAAAGCCTTGATAGTGGATCTGTTCACTCTCAAACTCTTTTTCTTAAAGAGACAGAAGTCTTTTCAAATTGAGATTGTGTTACATGAAAATGGCAATTTTAAGTTGTATGCATTGGTAAAGACAATAATATTAAAACAATGCAAGAAGGAATATTATTCTTTACAAAATGTAGTTAATATGCAACACAGATATTTGGATTTTTTCTTTAAAAACAAGGGTATTGGTGATATATAATGTGAAAGGATAGAAAAACAATGAATTTTTTGAGTGAGCGTGTTAAGAAATGCTATTTAAATTGATTGTTATTATTTACATTATGGGTTCCATAGTGTGGGGATTAAGCCAATATAAAGATAAAATAGATTTCAGCATTCTTAAAACATTTGGGATGCAAGATATACAAGATATTCTCAATCTTTATCGAGAAGAAGAAAACCGAGAAGAAGAAAAGTTGGTGAAATCTATCACCAAACAGCAATTAGAAAAAAATGAACCAGCTCTCGATTTGCAGAAGAGTGTTTCATCAAACGATGTTGCAAATAATACTGTTGTTTTTCATGGTAAGGCCTCTGTTACAAGTGGGGTTACATTTAAATTGCTGGCGCCTGCTGCACAATCTTGGCGCTCATATATCACCCGTGATATTCATCTTTATGGTGTAGACACATGTGCACCACGCCAAAAAGCACGATTAAATGATCAAGAATGGCCCTGTGGTGCGGTTACAACGGCTTGGCTTGTCACCAAAACACTTGGGCAGGATTTATCCTGTAAACAGGCTTTGATGCACAATGGTGTTTATTATGCGCAATGTTTTGTTCAAGGGGTTGATTTAGCTGAGGCAGGTCTTACAGAAGGTATGTTGGTACTCTCAAAAGAGGGGAAAGATCCTATTCCAACCCAGTACCATCATGCGGAAGAAAAAGCACGAAACAACAAGATTGGTCTTTGGTCAAGTGATTTCACTGAACCTTTAAAATGGCGGCGAGATAATGGATCTTACAACCCCTTTGAAAATCCGTGATTGGCTTTAACGAACATATTTACTTAAATTTGTATAAAGGAAACTTTATTAATAAAATTGCACCAGACCATAGGGCAAATTTGAATAAACCGTGAGATTATTTCCGTTTGTGAAGTAAATGAATAATACTTCCCTTTTCAAGGGAGGTTTGCTCTCAAAATCGCTCCTCTATTTTTACTTATGTGTTTTATAGAAGCAGGAAAATGTCATTGTTGGTGGCAAAGCATTTTTGAGTATTTGTGTTTGCAGGAGAAAGTGGGACGATAAAAAAGCTTAAGAAACGGAATTCTAGAGTGGAGTTGATAAAAGTAAAAAATGAACAGATTCCAAAATGAGATAACGTTTAATATAACTGATAGAATATTTTACAATGCTTTAAAAGAATTCATAGCAAAAGTTTTTTTCATTAGAATTTTGTCTTTAAGATTGGATCACGTTTTTTTACTTCTTTAAAAGTGATTAATTTGTTTAATTCCTTGAAAAGCTTTCATAATTATCTGCTTCTAAATTCAGACTTCGAAAAGATGGATTTCAAACAGACTCCACACGAAAAAATCTTCGTAAAAATGATTTGCATTGTTGATTGTTTTCTATATATCACAAGACGTTTTTATTTAAGCATTCGATGGGGGAAACAATAATCAACATACAAATAGGTAAAAAGCATACTTTTTTGTAAAGGCTTTGTAGTCCGTTGATAGTGATACTAAGCATTATAATGCTCATAGGTTTTCTATAGGGCGCGGGGCGCGGTTCCTATCGCAAGGTCACTATTTGAAATCAGTTGGAAAAAACATTAGTGCGTCTTCTGATTTCGTCATTTTTACTCAGTTTGGGCTTTTTCTTTCTCATTATATTTTATGACAAACTCATACGATGGCTGTCGTGAGCTCTTCTTACGTTATTTTACTCAGAGTGTTTACTTTGAAAGCAAGCAAGTGATAGTAAGGCTGTCTTCTCATACAGTATGAAAATTTAAAACTCATTTGGGGGATGATGTTAACAGATAAGGTATTTAAAGAGGGGTAAAATGAAAAAAATATTTTATTGTGCATGGCTCTATTATTCGTCGTGGGGTGTGAAAAAACCTATAGCGTAGAAGATTTTAAGAAAGATGCAAAATTAAGGGAAGAATGGGGAAAGAAGTGTTTTCTTTTAGGACAAGCTGTTAAGGAATCTAAAAATTGTCAAAATGTTTTACAAGCAGATACTGAAATGTTTTTCTCGCCAAAGCTTAATTCTACAGATCGTGATCATGCATTTTAACGGTTATGCATCTCAACAGTAAAGTGTTATATAAAAATTCTAAAATAAAGAAGTTACGTTTCAACGAATAGTTGCTTCTTTAATTTTTATAGCGGAGATTTTTATCATTTTTCATCTTTCAGATGAGCTTCCAAAATCATATTTGCAATCCTATTGTTTGTTTCATCTTTGTTAGATTGAGGATTATGATCACGAGAAAACTGGATAGCATTGTCTTATAGAAACATCTCTTAAGGCAGCCAATCCCATTTCACGGTGGTGTCCGTGAATGGTATAATGGTAGATCCATTGAGCACCACGATCTTTACGCTTCATAAAGGAGTAAGCCAGCGCATATTTGCAAGCTCGTGGGTGTTGCTACAGCCCTTGGCACTTGAGACGGTTCATTAGGGGCATTTTTAATCCTTTCTTAATAGTTTTTTATCCACAAGGGCTCTTTCCGCTTGTAACTTGCAAGAGATATGTTTTTTGTTGATTCAACATGGAGCGGGTCTGAAATGAAAGGATCTTACGCTATTCTGGATTCTCATTTAACATGCAAAACAATGAATACTCTTTATAAATCAATATCGCTTGAGGTGTGGTGTAAGGCATAAAAACTTTATGCATGGGGTGTTTTGATAAGAGAGTGTAGTGAATATTCAAGAGAGGGCTTTCTTGTATAATTTTGTGAAAGGAACCATATGAAATGTGAAGCCGAGAGGGAGCTGTTTTTGAGAAGTTGGATTGTGTATCAACCAGTTTGAGGAGGGATTTGCATCCTTTGATGTGTGAGAAGGAAGCCAAGAACAGAGCGTGTAGCACACTATACCCATGTTTTTAAAGGTTTTAATTTTGATCAGAAATTAATTTTAAAATTGCTTTTTGTTTGACAGATGTAAGAATTCTAAAACTTTTTAAAAGCAAATATTCCTCTTTGCTCGCTACAATTTCATCATGATGGTACGGGGTATGTTCTTTTTTGATGATATCAGCGTAAAAAAAGGCAATAGGGACATCCAATATATCGGAGATTTCCTTTAAACGTCCTGCGCTTACGCGATTTAAGCCTTTTTCATACTTTTGGATTTGTTGGAAAGTGACACTTAAATGATGCCCTAATGTTTTTTGAGACATTTTGAGCATTTTTCGCCTAAAGCGAATTTTTTTGCCTACAAAAAGATCAACATTAAGATTTTGAGTTTGCATTTGCCCCCTCCGGTTGCGAGCGCCCTCGCATTGGTATTCCGGGAGCTTGAAAACACTGAACCCTAGTCAGCATTTTGCTTTTAGTGCTTGGAGCACCTGGACATAGCAAAATCTCCCGGAATTCCGGGATACCCACACACTGGGTTTATTTTTACGCTAGGGTTTCGGGTTTTCAAGGCCCTATTGGTCGTTGCGTATACGACCAATACATTTTCTAACTCATAAAGTAATTTTAGGAGATTGGCAATAAAAATAGTTTTTCTTAAGATGGATAGATTTTTTTAAATGAGAGGTTATTTGCCTTTCAACTTTTTAAAACCCGCTTACTAAACTCATGTTTTAAGATTCGCTTTTTACAAAGATAAACCTTGGTTTTTAAGCTCAAGGCACTGCCTATGGTGCTGTGCTTAACCAATAACCAAAATGGCTTGTTTTGATGCGTCTGAGATATCATGATAATAGGGGAAACCTTTTATGAGTAAAGAGCCCTCATGCAAAATAAAATCAAAACAGAATAGATTTGGTTGTTGTATATTCACATGTTTGTTTTGAGAAGATATTTCTCAATGTTAGCGCCCATTTCACAAATGGCGTTTCGTAAAGTGTATAACGTAAAAGCTTCGATGAATGGGATAAAAGCTATATTTCGATCTTTACTGAAAAAAAGATACTTGGACGGCACATACTCTTTGTCAGTCTAAAATATTACGACAGTTTTTACCTTTGAAAGGGAGCATAAAAGCTATTTTTTCTCTCTTCACGTGTTTTTATTTATACGCTCATCCTGCTTATAATCTGCAAGCGAATAGTTTTGATTGATTCAATATCAACAGATTTGAAATGAGAAAAGATATTTTGGTTTCTCATTATGTATGAATAATAAATTATTATTATAAATTAATAATTCTATACTTAGGGAAGCGTTTTTTTAAGGAGTTTTTTGTTCGTTTTAAAGAATGTGCGTGTTTTAGATAAAAAACTGTATCAACGCAGTTATTGTTAAAATTAAAGTTTTTATGAGAAAAATGAGCATTGTGGAATGATAAGCTTTTGATATAAAGCGTTTTAGAATTTTGCACAACTTAACGATAACTTATTTATTTTGTCATTTCTTATGATTGCTATAAGCGATGCAAAGTTGGAATATGGTTTGAGAAAGCAGATGACACAAGTATTATCTTTCGGTAAGTAGTTTTGAAATAAAAGACAGCTTTAAATGATAAATAAAGATAGGTGCACCATGAATGAACTTACCCATATTGAGACTATTATAACGCATTATGATGCTGTTTTTTGTGATGTGTGGGGTGTTGTGCATAACGGTGTACATGCATTTGAACCAGCGTTGAAAGCATTGTATAAAATTCGACAAATGGGAAAAAGTGTTATTTTATTAACCAATTCTCCTCGGCTACGGGAAGATGTTGCTGCTCAATTACAAAGCATGAATGTTCATCGTGACTATTATGATGCCATTATCACTTCAGGGGATGTAACGCGCGATCTCATTCGGACAGCTCCGCGTAAAGTTTTTTTTATTGGTTCACAACGTGATTTGGTGCTGTTTGAAGGGTTAGAGTGTGAATTTGTTGAAGAATGGGAGGCTTCTGTTGTCGTCTGTAGCGGTTTTCTTGAAGATTTTGACGAAGAACCCTCTGCTTATGAGGAAATGTTTCTTCGCATGCGGGCGCGGAATTTACCTTTTATTTGTGCTAATCCTGATGTGATTGTCCATTATGGAAATAAAGAATTTTGGTGCGCTGGTGCATTGGCGCGTCTTTATCAACAATTAGGGGGGGAAGTACGCATTGCTGGAAAACCTCACGCGCCTATTTATGAGTGTGCCTTTGAAAAACTTCAAAACATTCGTGGAATTGTGGAAAAAAGTCAAGTTTTAGCTATTGGTGATGGTCTTTTGACGGATATTAAGGGGGCGGCTCATTTTGGTCTTGATGCCCTTTATATTATGGGGGGGATTCATCATTATGATTATGCGCAAAATGGTGTGGTGGATAAGCAAGCTTTGCATTCTTTTCTTGAACGTCATGGTTATAAACCACAAGCAATCATGTGGGCACTTCAGTAATGGCTAATTTTTTGCGTCTTCAGGGGACTCACATGTTTCCCTCGGCTTGGCGGGGAGCCGTGTTGGCACTTGGAAATTTTGATGGTGTTCATTGCGGACATCAGATGGTGTTGCAAAAAGCGCTTGATTTTGCGCAGATAAAAAAGAAACCAGCAGTTGTTTTAACCTTTGAACCACATCCAAGAAGTTTTTTTCAACGTTCAGCTCCTGTCTATCGTTTGACAGAGGCAGCTGAAAAAGCTGAAATTTTTAAAGTCCTTGGCTTTAATGGTGTGATTGAACAGCCCTTTGATGCACACTTTGCCACGCTTTCAGCGGATGAATTTATCAAATCGATTTTAAAACAGGCTTTTGATGTTTCAGTTGTGGTGACAGGGGAAAATTTTCAATTTGGTCATCAGAAAAGTGGAAATGTGCAGCTTCTTTGCAAAAGGGGAAAGAAATATGGATTTGAGGTTGTGCAAGTTCCTTGCGTTTCTCGTCTTCAAGATTCACAACAGTTGATTATTTCCTCTAGTTTTATTCGGCAGCTTCTCTCACAAGGAAAAGTGGACAAAGCAGCCCATTTGTTAGGGTATCACTATCGGGTATGCTCCAATATTATTCAAGGCGATAAACTTGGGCGTCTTTTGGGATTTCCTACCGCCAATCAAATGTTGCCTCCCCAAGTTCGCTTGGCTCATGGTGTTTATGCGGTACGTTTACGTCGTGCGAACGGTGTTTTGTATGATGGTGTTGCAAGCTTTGGTTGTCGTCCAACGGTTGTTAAAGATGGTGCGCCACTTTTGGAAACCTATTTGTTTGACTTTAACGACGACCTTTATGGGGAAAGCTGTACTGTTTCTTTTTTCCAATTTTTGCGAGGACAAGAAAAATTTGATGGGCTTGAACCTTTGATTGCGCAAATGCACCGTGATGAAAAAAAAGCAAAAGAAATTTTAAAGATAGCACAACCATTATCAAAGTTGGATAGGCTGCTTACTTTTAAAAATATGCCCTAAACTTATCTGAAAAGGAGAGAAGAGCTGTAAAAATAGCACTTAAAGTGATTATAATCACAAAGATATATTCCAAAACATCGTGGAATATATGTTGTTTCCTTTGTTGAGAGGGAGAATCGAATATCTGAATATCTGATTTTGGCATTATCTTTTTCAAAGTTCATTTTATGGCTTTTGTTGTCATTCAAAAGTTTACTGCTTGTTTCTTTCTGATCCGTTAAAACTATCATAAAAGATGCAGTAAAGAATAAGCCTCAGCCTATTTGGCAATAATAGACGTGAAGAGAGAGAAAGGCTGTTTTTTAAATTTCTTGCGATTTTAAGCTTATAGTTTGATAAAATTTAATCGATGACTTTTTATTTCAAAAATTTATGGTCTCTTTTTTCTAATTTGTTTTATTATGCCATATCGTCTTTTATGATGGGATTGGGTTTATCTAAAACCTTACGCATGTGATATTTGGTATCATATGATGAATATTTTTAAAAAAGGTTCGTTTGTTGAGCCTCGTGAAGTAGAGCGGTGGTCAGCAGCGGCCTTGTGCTAACCAATCACGTAAACGAGAATGAAACTGATGGAAAATGCTTTAAGTCTCGTTTTTCTCGTATATTGTGACAGGAAATTTACATTAAGGAGACTACGATCGATTGCAGATAAAAAGAAATCATTGCGAGAAAACAGGTGTACTTATTTCAAAAATTTTTAATGCTTTTGATTGATAAAGGCACAATTTTGTTGTTGTAACACGTAAATCTTTCAGATTCTCAAGCAAAGAACTGTCCATATATCTCCTTTATCCTTCACAAATATAACGCCTATAATGCAACGGGAAGGCAGTCTTGTAAGGATATGAAAATGCAAAGCCAATTATGTCTTGTTGTTTTTCTCATAAAACTTTTGCTTTAGCAATCCTCAACGCGAGCAGTATGTTTGAGACAAAGATTAAGGCGCTTTAGTGCTCTCTCTGCTGTTACAGCTTTTGTATACCAGATGGGGACAGCCCTATTGCCTATATTCATTTGGATAATCTCTGAAATCAATCTACAGCCTTATTGGGGAAAAATATGAAGTTATATATGAAGTTATAAAGGGGGAAATCAGTCCAGATGACTATCTTTTTTTAATTCGGCTTTGCCATTTTCAAAAGTGTCCAGAGCAATATCTCTTAAATCATGAAAATAACAGTTTTAGGCTTTGTTGTTTTGTGAATAGGTTATCACGCACCACAGGTAAAATAAAATGCTGGAATATACTTGTGTTGCTAATTTACGCGCTTGTTTTAAAGAAATATCTCTCAACGCTTCCCATATCCATTTTCATGATGGCACTCATGAATGGTATCATGCAAGCTCCGTTGAGCGCTATCATCTTTATGCCTAATAAAAGAGCAATCCGGTATCATCAGTTATATTGACAAGCCTTCAGTGTTGTACAGTCTTGGCTATTTGAGAGCGTTTATGAGAGGGATTTTTTCTTAACTCGTTTTACTTCATACAAACTCTTCCTGCTTGTGACATACAAGAAACACGCTTTTGATTGATTCACTATAAATAGACTTAAAATGAGAGAATCTTACGGTATTAGGGTTTCTCACTCAACGTGCAAAATAATTAATTGTTATAAATCAATATCTTGCAATTAACCATAGATTATGGCTTACGGATTTTTTATAAAATATTCTGCTTGCCTTTTATACGGAATATGGGGTTTTCTTAGTGATTTTACTATTGTTTTAGGTGTCTATGGTGTACGAATGAGCTCGTACTGGTAAAGGGAGAGATAAAGAAGGTGAAGCAGTGATAAAAGGTGAGGTGAAAATAGATTTCCTTGATCATCATATGAATTTTCATGCATTTTTACGGCTTCAGGTGTGCATGTTTGTTCTATATTTAACAGCAAAATTTGCGTGTAGAGTCTTATGAAGTGGGAAGCCTGAGTGGAAAGCGCAAGACAAAGATTAAAGCGCAAGACAAAGATTATTGACAGATTATTTTTTACAGATCGATGTGTATTTAAGAGTCTTCATCTTTTAAGGTGAGGAGAAAGCGTATGAAACCTGTGTTTAAAGACGCGCTAAACGATAAAGATGCAGCGAGCGTGCTCCGTGATGGCAATAGGCGAGAAGAGGCAGAGAGGCGGTTTTAAAAATTGTTTGCATAGCTTCAACAGCTGATTGTTCTATAGTTGGAGGAGAAATGGGAATGTGATAGGCTTTTATGCCATATTCATTTGCGACCGTTTTAATGCTAGAAAAGTCAGGTTGATGAAGCTCCTCGTGATCGGGGCGGTTGCAGATAATTGTTTTAAAACCAGCTTGTGCCAATGTTTTGATATTTTCTATGCTAATTTGGGCGCTGATAAAAATATCAGGTTCAATTTGTTGTAAATTCATTTTTATTTATTCTCAATTGCACGATCTTCACGATACCTTCTGGTCTGGTATATAAAAAAACATAATGAAGATAAGTTTTTCAATGGCATCTTAACAAAAATATTCTTTTTGTCGAGAAGATCTATTTTGGGAAAATGAGCTGTAAGATGCAAAATATCTCACTTCGCAATATGTTCGTTATTCGACCTTGTGCAAGACGGCTGTTTGGTCTTTATGGATAATCTATTGTGTTTACCAAGCATAGACATTCCATTGTGTTGCTTGTTCACATGCTTGCTAGAGGTATTCTTATTTCTCTTAAGCCTATTTTACCCTGTCGAGCGTATAAGAGTATAAAATTCATTGATCACTACCCTCTTTACGCTTATGAAGAAGGAAGTCGGCACCATTGTTATATTTGCTAGTCCCCAATGTTACTACAGTTCTCGGTTCTTGAGACGGTTCGTAAAAAGCATTTTAAATCTTTTCTTGTACAGTTTTTACCCACACGCTAGCCCCGCTTGTAATGTACAAGAGACATGATTTTGATTGATTTAATATCAGAGGGCATGAAATGAGAGAATCTTCCTGATTTCGGCTCTCTCATTCAACGTGCAAAACAATGAATGCTTCTTATAGTTTGTTGTATATTCAGAGTGGAGTTTATTTGTAGAGTTGCATTAAGTGGAGTGCATGAAGGGAGAAGCCCAAATGGTAGGCGCGAGATAAGAAGCTGGATCATTTACAGAGCATTGTTCACAGATCGACATGGATTTAAGAATCTTCGTTTTAGGATGGGGGAAAGAAGATCGTGTCTCTTGTTTAGATTTATTTTTCGTATGCTAAAAGAATATTATAAAGACAAAATTGCGGGCTGTCGTTTTATCCTAAAAATAGGAGAAATGATTATTTTGCACGTATTGGATGCTTGCTTCTTTTGTTACTTTCTGTATAATCGTAAAAACGATAATGCTGAAAGGCGTAATAAATGATCATTGGACTTTTGAATCAAAAGGGAGGCGTAGGAAAAACTACGTTGAGTGTTAATCTTGCGGCCAGTTTTGCGCGTACCGGTGCACGGGTATTGCTTATTGATGTTGATCCACAGGGGAGCGCATTGGATTGGGCTGCTGCGCGTGAAGATGCACCTTTGTTTTCGGTTATTGGTTTACCACGTGCAACGGTTCACAAAGAGATTACACAGATTGGTCATGGTTATGATCATATTATTATCGATGGTCCTCCGCGTGTGACTGATCTTGCTCGTAGTGCTCTTATGGCTTCGGATTTGGTGCTTATACCTGTTTTGCCTAGTCCCTATGATATTTGGGCAGCCGATGGAATTGTAAAGCTGATTGACGAAGCACGTGTTTATAAAGAAAATCTTGAATCTGCTTTTGTTATTAATCGTAAAATAGTCAATACAGCGATAGGGCGTGATGTGAACGAAGCTCTTGGCATATACCCCGTGCATGTTCTTTCTTCTAGCGTTGCGCAGCGCGTGATTTTTGCAGAAGCAGCAGCACAGGGGAAGGCGGTTTATGAAGTTGATAAGCAAGGACCAGCAACAGCAGAGATTGAAGCTGTTGCAGCGGAAATCAAGGAGTTAGCGCGATGAATAAAAAAATTAAAATCGGCACGAAACCAACGAATAAGTCAATTCCTTTAACGGCGGATGCATGGGTAGGAAGCCCCAAAGGGAGCATGAGTGGAGGTATGAAGCGCCTCACGATTGATATACCAGAAAGTTTGCATCGATTGATTAAGGTAAGTTGTGCAAGTCGTGGAACTAAAATAGCTGATGAGGTGCGCGAATTGCTTTCACAAAAATACGGAAAAGTGTAAAAAATGATATACGATAATAAGTTTTCGTTGATTTGAGTACTTTTTCTAGAGATGATATCGTTTGTTTTTATACGAAGTTAATAATAATAAAAGCACACTTCCTTTTTCACGATGGCTGCTTCATTTAAGTTGTTTTTCATAAGGTTCTATATCATTTCATGAAAGAGCTATGAGTTTGCGAAAAATTCTCCGTTTCAAACTTTTCCCTATAAGTATGATAATCATCATACTACTTGTGATCTTATCCGCTAGATGAATAGATAAGTTTATTCTTCCATAAAAATTTTCTTGATAATGATTTTAAACGTCAGGTTATTTCTTTGTTTATTTCATTTAATACATGCGTAAATAATGTAATCAAGAGTAGCGTTGATTATTTTTTTCTGTTATGCAGCGATTTATTTTATTAAATTCTATTCATGTTTATAAAGGGGATATAAATAAGTAAAATTTACTGATATTGGCGCGCTATAATTTTTCCTAATAAACAAAAGAAGTCATTGAGCGTATTATAGAAAGTATTTCTGACATTTATATGATTTTATAGTCTTAAATAGTTAATGCCAATCGTAATGGTAAGCAAGGAAATAGGCTTTTTTGCTTCAATTGAAATGTATAAGATCGCTTTTTTAGCATTTCTATTGCCATTTAAAAAGAGCAGGGGGGACTTAAAGTTTTCTTTCTTTTTCGGTCATATAAGACATAATACTAAAAAATACAATAAAGTCAATAGTTTGAGTGAAATTATTTTATAAGAATCCACACTTTTATGTATGATTCATTTGATCATTTTTTATATAAGATTGCCATGCATGAATAGACCATAAAAAGCAAATCATGATGTAAATGTTATAACGCATGTAAACGTTCAAATGAAATGAAAAGCAGCTATCATTCATAACAGTTCATAAATTTTATGATACGTTTTTATCACTCAAATCGCATTGTTTAAAATTTAGTCGTTTGGAATTATCGATAACATACGTTTAAAGAATGGTATGAGTTTTGCTCTTTTTTGAGCGAAACCTTAAAAAGGAATAATCGTTTGAAACTGTCATAAGCTTATAGGTTTAATTTATAAAGATTGCATAAAAAGATTTAAAGATAAGATCACTTTTAAAAACGCTTTCTAAAAGTTTAGAAAATGATAAGTAATCAGCATAAATATAGTATCATTACATATAGAATGAAAATCA
>NZ_JBHIMO010000014.1:0-44058 GCF_042194195.1 Bartonella sp. MR30HLJHH
TAAGCTATCAACAAAGGCTTCAGAAAACTGGTATAAGTGGTGCAAACTTTTCAGGTGGAATACGCTATCAGTTTTAAAGCAAAGCTGTAACAAGAAGCGTATTGCTATTCTGTAAATTTTATCAAAAAAGGCAGCACAATATGCTGCTTTTTTTGTATATTAAAGCCGTCTTTCTCTTTTCAAGGACCTCTCTTCTCTTCATGTGAAAAATACAGCGCAGAATATTCTTCTACGAAACTTATTCAATCAGATACAATAAACATAACAAGAATCCTCAACAAATTTATGCGATACATTCAAGAAGAATGCTACGCTTTGTAAAAACACATCAAGCAGTATTCTTTATCTTAAACAGAAAACGCGTTTTAAATCCAAAATGAGGAAACTTTTTTCATTTTTGCTTATTGCTCTCAACTGCGCTTGCCCTCCCCTTTTTCTTTAATGCGGAAAAAATTGTAACCGATATTATGCGCCTTCAACAAAAATCTACATAAGCTAAAATTCACTTCAAATATTGTTGCTGAATATTCATTTATATTTATAACAAATATTTAATTATTAAATAATAAGCAAAAAATAATTATTATTTAATAATACATTTAAATTTAATATAAATTATATACTTTAATTTGACAGGTAAGAATAAACAAAATAGGCTGAATCAGTTATTTTATTGAAGACCATCTATTTTCACTTCTTTTTATGAAGTCGGCGGAAAAATGAATGTTGGGGGCTTTAAAAGGAGTGGACTAATGCCTAAAAAATTTTTTCTATCCTGCACAGCAATTGTGGCAGTTGTACTGTCTGCTATCCATCTTAATGCACAAGCTAAAAATCTTGAAATTTCAGAAAGTAAAAAAGAAGTTTCCAACGAAACCTATGAAATTATTCACGCAAAAAAAGGCGGCCAAATTATCGGCAAGCATTTGACGATAATCGGAAACAAAAAAACAAACACCAATATAAGCACAAATACGCACGCTATAACAGCTGAAGGTTCTAACACTGCGATTGAATTACTGGATGGTACAACCATTAAAGGAACTGATTCTAGCATTTTCTCCGGTCTTGTAGCAAAAGATGGTGCTACACTAAAAATGACTGGGGGAACTATTACAGTTTCCAACACTGGCGCTAAGTTCTTGAACAGTAAGAACGCTGAAAACAAGCTAAAAGATATAATAATATCAAGTGGAAAAGGTAAAGCACCACTATCCGGTGGTGTATTTGCGTACAACGGCAGTCAAGTCACTTTAGAAAATGTAAAAGTGACTAAGGCAATGAATAGCGTTACTGCAAATAATAAATCTGAAATCACGATATTGGGAGGATCATTTGATGCCACAAAGGCAGCAATATCTGCTTACAATGGCAGTCGCGTAACTCTAACCAACAATGTTCAAGCTACATCATCTCATGGCACTGGACTTCATGCAACAGATTCAGAAACCACAATCGAAATGACGGGAGGAAGCGTAATCACAGAAAAAATGGCGTTGGTTGCAGAAAACGGTGGACATATCAAGGTCACGGATGTTGCGTTAACAGCGACGAATGATAAAATCGGAACAGTTGTCGCCGGCGGTCCGAACAGCATGATTGAATTGCATGGGAATACAACAATTAAGAATGCTGTAGTCGGGCTTCATGCACAAAACAGTGGAATGATAAAAATGATCGGAGGGACCATTACAGCTTCTGAAACCGGTGCTGGTTTCTACAATAGTAAGAGCGATAAAAACAAGCTAGAAAATGTGAAAATATCGAGCAGTAACGATAAAGATCCTAAAATCACAGGAATAGGTGCCGACAAGGAAAGTAAAGTCACTTTAGAAAATGTAACAGTTACGCAGGCAAAAAGCGGTATAGCTGCGAATAATCATTCTAAAGTAACGGTTTCTGGAGGATCATTTGAGGGGAAAACCGTAGGAGTATACGCTGGAAACGGTAGTAACATTACTTTAACTAGTAGTAAAAAAGGCAATGTGCAAGTTACATCATCATCATCGAACAGCAAAGGACTCTATACAAATGGTTTACATTCTACCATCACAATGACGGGGGGAACAGTAACCGGAGAATTAGCATTAAATGCAGAAAACGGTGGGCATATTAAGGTCACAGATGTTTCTCTAACAACAACAAATGGCAATGGGGGAGGTGCAGGAGTTGATAGCAATAATAGTATGATTGAATTATATGGAAATACAACGATTAAGAATGCTACTGTCGGGCTTTTGGCAAGTAATGATGGCGTAATTAAAATGATAGGGGGAACCATTACGGCTTCTGCAACTGGTGTTGGCTTCGTGAACAGTAAGAGCACCGAAAATAAACTAGAAAATGTAATAATATCAACCGGTAAAGATAAAAATTCAGGCAACGGAATACGTCTAGAGAAAGAAAGTAGACTCACTTTAAAAAATGTAAAAGTGACTCAAACAGGCAACAGCGTAATTGCAAATAATCGTTCTAACATAACAATCTCTGGAGGATCTTTTGATTCAGGCTATGCAACAATATGTGCTCAAAACGGCAGCAGCATCACCTTAACGGACAATGCTCAAATTACGTCATATGATGAAGCAGGACTCTATGCACAAGACTCAAAATCCACGATTATAATGACAACAGGAAGTGTGACAGGAAAATATACAGCCTTAGAAGCAGATATAGGTGGCCATATTACGGTTACAAATGTTGCTTTAAAAGCAACTAATAATGGCAGTGGTGTAGCTGCTGGTGCAGCTTCCTCTGGCTCTAACAGTGTGATTGAATTGCTTGGAAATACAACGATCAGTGACGTTAAAATCGGAATTGATGCGCAAAACGATAGTACAATCAAAATGATCGGAGGAACAATTACTGCTTCCGAATCTGGCGTTCATTTGTTAAAAAATAAGAGCAATAACAAACTGAAAGATGTAACGATATTAAATAGTAAGGACAATGCACTACTGATCAACGCAATAATTGCAAGAAGAAGTGCCATTACTTTAGAAAATGTAACCGTTCCGCAAGCAATCAATAGCATAATTTCAGATAATGGTTCTCAAATAACAGTTTCTGGAGGATCATTTAACGCAGAAGGTGCAGCAATATCTGCCATAAACGGCAGTACCATTACTTTAACTGACAATACTCAAATTACATCATCTGACGACGCTGGACTCTATGCAAAAGACTCAAAATCTGTCGTTACTGTAATGGGAGGAACAGTGCAAGGTAAAACTACTGCATTATCTGCCGAAAATGGTGGACGTATTAAAGCCACTAATGTTACTCTAATAACAGCAGATAGCAACGGATCCGGTGCGGAAAGCCAGGATGTTGGTAGTTTAGTTGAATTATATGGCCATACAACGATTAAAAATGCTGAGATCGGACTTTCTTCAGAAAATGGCGGGATGATTAAAATGATCGGAGGAACAGTGATTGCCGAAAATAGTGCATTTGTTGTAAATAATAATGGACATATTGATGTGACAGATGTTTCTGCCACAGCAGAAGATAGAGGTATCGCATTTGAAAAATCTAAGAACAATAAAGCATCAGAAATCAATTTAACCAATACAAAACTTCACATTAAAAATGGTACTGGAATTAATGCAAATGAATCAATTGGTAAAGTCAATCTCAAAAATTCAGAAATCCGTGCCAATGTTTTATTAGTAACCGAAGCTTCAACGAAAAAAAATGATTTTACTTTTACACTAAACGCCGATCACTCCATCTTAGACGGCAAAGTGAGCACCGAAAAAAAATTCAAAACAATCTTTGATTTGCAAAACAATACGAAATGGACATTGAAAACAAGCACAAATAAAAAAAGCCAGAACGAACAACTGCTTGATATTGCTCAAAGAGTACGTTCTGATATTTCTGTCCTTAACATCAATGACAGCTCTATTGTTTTTGAAGAGCCAACAGAAGATCATTATCACACGTTGCACATAGGATCTGGCAGACCAAATACTAAAAAAGTCTACAATGCTACAGGAAAAGCAGAAATTCATTTCAATGTCGAATGGAGTGATAGCGCTGCCGTAAACAAACAAAAAGCTGACCATCTTCTGATTCACGGTGATGTTTCAGGGACTACACTGATTTATATCACTGGACATTTAGAAAAGAACAATATTAAAGCAGACACTTCTGCTCTTACCAGTGTACGTGGTCATTCACTCATTCAAGTTTCTGGAAAAGTAAATCAAAACTCTTTCAAACTTGCAAAGGGCTATATCACAATAAGTGGTTCACCTTATAAATATATACTGAAAGCTTATGGACCAAAATCAAACCAGAGTAAAACAAATACTGAACAAAACCTTTTAGGAGAAAATAAAAATTTTTGGGATTTTCGCTTACAACCAGTACTGCTTGATAGCGACTCAAAAGTAAAAAACACCGTGCCATAAATACAAACTCTTTGATCATGCCCACAGTGCTCTCTTGTATGCTGGATTGACCGATATGGCTAAGCAAAGTGCAACTGTTAGCCAATATGTGAATATCTGTCTTAGGGAAAGAATAAGGCAAACGGAATGGCTTCTTCTTATACGCCTATAGAAAAACAGGAACCTTATTTTTTGATAAGTAGTGCTCCTAGTAAATATGGTTATAGCAGTGCTAATCTTCGCTATGCTGGCTCTACAAGGAGCTGTTAACTTTGTCGCGCTAGGACAAAAAATACCTACAATACATTTTGGTCTTATAGGAACCTATGGACAACTCTCTTTCACTCCAAAGAATATGCAAGACAGCAAGTAAGAGCATATTGAATAAATGGTCACTTCACTCACCGCCTATGGCGGTATACAGCCGTGACAGTGGTTTTTATCTTGGTACTCTTTTACCCTATGAAATCCTAAAAGAAGATATCATCGATGCCATCATTGACAAAACCGCAAAATTGAAATCAGCTATTAGCAACAGCTTAAAAAAAAACTGGTATATCCGAAGCAAATTTTTCAGGTAGAATACGCTATTAGTTTCAAGACAAGACTGTAACAACAGACGTATTGTTATCTCTATATACTTTATCAAAAATGGCAACATAATATGCTGCCTTTTTTTTATTCATAAAATCTGTTTTTCTTTCAAAGAACCTCTTTTTAAGAATAAAAAACAACAAAAATAGTTGAATCATTTTCATGTACCATTGAAAAATTTTCATAACAGCTTCTTCTTTTGCAAAGAATAAAACTTAGCATTATTAATCACCTATTATTTTTTACAAGCTTAATGCTCATCTACAATGAAAACTTCTAAACATACATTTATAATCAACAAACTATACAAAAAATACATAATGCGCGTTATGAGTCATGCAGATGACTCATAACGTTGTGCGCCTAATAAAGTGAAAAATATGAGAGCTAAAATTTCTCTCAATAAATTATATCGATAAGATTTCACACTATAAAAAATACAAAAACTCTCTATTACAACAAAGATACTAAATACTTCTCGAAACCTAAAACAGAAAAATGTATTTTCTCTTTTGAAAAATCGATCATACTCTTTGCTCTCTATGGACAATAGGCTCTATACTTGCTTCAAAAAACGCCTTTGTATAATCGTGTTGCGCATGTAAATTACGTAATTCATCATTGCTAAGCTCTTCAAGAATAATCCCTTTATGCATAATTCCAACACGTTCACAAATATGTGCAACAACAGCAAGATCATGGGATACCATCAAATAAGTAAGCTTTTTTCTCACGCGCAACGATTTCAACAAGTTTAAAATTTCAGCCTGTACCGACACATCCAATGCAGATGTTGGCTCATCAAGCAACAAAACCTCTGGCTCAATAATTAAAGCACGTGCAAGAGCAATACGCTGACGCTGCCCCCCAGACAGCTCATGAGGATAACGATAAAGAAATGAAGAATCTAAACCAACGGAATCTAAAGCATCCTCCACCCGCTCCTTTTGATTATCCATCCCATGGATTTTAAGAGATTCAGAAAGAACCGTATGGACCATTTTTCTTGGATGAAGTGAAGCATAAGGATCTTGAAAAACCATTTGAATACAGCGTAAAAAATCCTTACTTCTTTTCTTTTCGACTTCTTGCCCAGCAAAAAGGAACTTTCCACTATAATCTGGAATAAGCCCCACCAATGTATTCAAAATTGTTGATTTTCCACATCCGGATTCACCAATCAAACCATAAGCTTCACCACGCTTAATATGAAAATTAACATTTTTAACAACTGTTACTGCCTTATGCCTATGACCAAAAGTTACAGATAAATTAGAAACATCAATAATATTCTCACAATTTGTCATGAGGAACCTCCTCAACACCATTAACAATCGTAGGATTATATAACCAATCAGGATCACGCTCAGGAACAGCCAAAACATCAACAGGATTATCAAGCCGTGGCAAACTCGCGAGCAATGCCTTCGTATAAGGATGACAAGCGTGAGACAAATCAGAAGCAGGCAACTCTTCTAACACACGGCCTGCATACATCACCAAAATACGATCACAAAAATCAGCAATCATATTCAAATCATGACTAATGAAAATAAGTCCCGTTCCAGATTTTGTCACAAGTTCATCTAATACAGATAAAACTTGTCGTCTGACCGTAATATCAAGTGCAGATGTTGGCTCATCGGCAATAATTAAATCAGGTTTTGGAATGAGCATCATTGCAATCATCACACGCTGCCCCATTCCCCCTGATATTTCATGAGGAAATAGGCGCATCACATGTTCAGGATCACGAATATGAACAGATTCTAACATAGATATAGTCCGTTCCTGCGCTTCAACTTTTGAAACGCGGTAATGAATACGGTAAGCCTCCATAATCTGCTCACCAATCCGTATTAATGGATTAAGTGAATATTTTGGGTCCTGTAAAATCATTGAAATACGCTTCCCGCGGATTTTTCGCATCTGAGGTTCACTTGCGGTCAATAAATCAACATCCTCAAAGCGCATTTTTTTAGCTTTAACAATGGCTGCTCTTGGACTTAACCTTAGTATTGCGCGCCCAGTCATCGATTTTCCAGATCCGGATTCACCAACAATTCCAATTTTTTCTTTTCCAACAGAAAAACTAACGCCACGCACAACTTCTGAAATACCGCGCGTTGTAGGAAAAGAAATACGTAAATCTTCTACTTCTAATAATTTATTACCCATTGCGTGGATCCAATACATCACGAAGACCATCACCTAAAAGGTTGAAAGCAAGACTTGCAAATAATATTGCACAGCCTGGTATTGCCGCCAACCACCAATTTGTCATCATAAATTCCCGACCTGAAGAAAGCATCGCACCCCATTCAGGACTTGGAAGTTGAGCTCCCAACCCTAAAAAACCAAGACCAGCAGCCGTTAAAATAATTCCCGACATATCTAAAGTTAATCGTACAATCACTGAAGGAATACACATGGGCGCAACGTGAAACAAAATAATTCGCCAAGCAGAAGCCCCTTGCAAGCGAACGACAGAAACATAATCAGAAGAACGTATTGTCAAAGTCTCAGCACGTGCTAAACGTGCGATTGGGGGCCATGCTGCAATTGAAATTGCAATAGAAGCATTTTCAATCCCTGGTCCCAATGCGGCTGAAAATGCAAGAGCTAAAATCAAACCTGGAAAAGCAAGAAAAATATCGACAATGCGCATGAGCACAGTATCAACCCATCCGCCCATATAACCAGATACAGTTCCAACAATAAGCCCTATTGGACCTACAATAACTGTTGTAAGAAAAACAACATAAAGAGTAATACGGGAACCAAAAACAAGGCGACTAAAAATGTCACGTCCTAATTCATCTGTTCCAAAATAATGCGCCATAGAGGGTGGCTGCAACCGATGCCCTAGATCATTGCTAAGAAAATCATGCGTAGCAATCCAAGGAGCAAAAAATGCACATATGATAATAATACAAATAATAAGCAGACCGAATACAGCCGAAAAGTTATGAAAAAACTTAACCAGTGCGTGATAAATTCTTTGTATGTTCGCTTGAATTATGGAGCTTGGAACAGGGTCGTTTAACCAACCGCCAAAAAAAGATGATGATTGCGATTTATGATGATTACTTACTGTCATATTCAACGTGTCCTTGGATCAAAAATGCGATAAAGCAAATCAGAAAATAAATTAATGGCGACAAAGATAAATCCTACAAGTAAAGTACACCCTACAACTGCATTCATATCTCCGGCTAAAAGAGCATTTGTCAAGTAATGTCCAAAACCAGGCCAAGCAAAAACTGTCTCCGTTAAAACAGCCCCTTCTAATAAAAAAGCATAAGAAAGCGCAACAACGGTAATAACCTGAACAGCAGCATTCTTAAAGGCATGTCCCCATACCGTTCGCGCCCACGATAAACCCTTTACACGTGCAGTAATGATATATTCCTGATTAAGCTGCTCAATCATAAACCCACGAGTCATACGGCTAATATAAGCCATAGCACCGAAAGCTAAGATCAAAGCAGGCATAATAATGTGACTAAAAACATTACCAAAAGCCTCCCATTGTCCTTGGCTTGCAGTATCCCAAAGGAAAAATCCTGTTTTTGCTTCGAAAGAATATTCATAAAGAAAATCAATACGTCCTGGACCACCAACCCAGCCAAGCTTGGCGTAAAATATTAACAAAGCCATTAACCCGAGCCAAAACGTTGGAGTAGAATAACTTACAAGTGTAAAAACACGAACAACATAATCAATAAATGAATCGCGATACATTGCTGCAAAAACACCAAACGGAATTCCAAGACTTGTGCCAATAACAATCGCAACGGTTGCAAGCTCTAATGTTGCAGGAAATACACGCATAATATCAGATAGAACAGGACGCCCAGAAGTTAAAGCATCTCCAAAGTCAAAGAAAAATACATTATGAAGATACTTCCAATATTGAACAATCAACGGCTTATCAAGACCCAGCTTATAATACATTGCATCATAAGCTTCCTGACTGATATTATCACCAAGAATAGACAGAACTGGATCTAGAGGAAGAAGATGACCAAGAAAAAAAGTGATCGTCACCAATCCAAGCAATGTGATAAAAACTGAAATAAGAAGTTTCAATCCTTTGCATAAAAAATCCCATAAAAATAATCTTTTCTGCTTTTCTGATACAGCTCTTTCAGTCTCTGAAAGTGGCAAAACCATTATAACAATCCCCTCTGTAGCGACAAAACATAAAGCAAATACCTTTTTTTATATAACGAAACAACCTCTTATTAAGCATGTTCTACAATCCTTCTCTATAACATGCTTCTTTTTATTTTTCTGCTTCATTGTAATAAAGTCTATAACTGTTCCAAATCCATTTTTTGACATCAGGTCCCATACCAACGGTATAATATGTCTGAAATAAATAAACCATAGGACCATGCTCTAGCACATAATGCTGTAAAGTACGATATTGCATGATACGCTTATTGGGGTCTTTCTCAAACAAAGCATCCATCACCATTTTATTGATATTTTCATCATAATACCCAGCGCGCCAAGCCAAATACATATTGTGCTTTTTTGTAAATGTTGGATCAGGATTAAACACGTGATTTAATGAAGCAGGATGTCCATCAGGATCGGCACTCCCCCACCCCATAATAGCAGTATCATAATTTCCACCACGTACACGGCTCAACAATTGATTTTGTGCCATTTTTTCAATTGTCAACTCAACACCAACTTTACGTGCATTGGCTTGAATAGACTGTGCAACAGACGACATATAACTAAGGCTTCCAACTAAAAGATTAGCTTTAAAACCATTCGGATAACCAGCCTCAGTAATCAACTGTTTTGCTTTTTTCAAATCCAACTTAAAAGGCAGACCTTCTTTTTCATCCAAAGCACCAGGAACACCCAAGGACATATAAGTTGCCCGCGGAATAGCAATCCCCTTCAAAACAGTTTTTCCTAGACCTTCATAATCAACTAAATAACGAAGTGCCAATCTGACCTTTTCGTTTGCAAAAATTGCATTCTTATTATTTAATGATAGATAAATAATCTGGGGGCGCAAAACACGACTAATTTTGACTGGGCCTCCCTTTTTTTCAAGATCTAAAATATCCTCTGAAGAAAGATCACGCGCTATATCCACATCACCTTTTTCCAAAAGAAGTCTTTGACTTGATGAATCTGCTACGTGCTGCACAACAATCTTCTTAATTTTAGGCACATCGCCCCAATAATGCTGTGTAGCCTCTAATACAACTTTATCTCCTGGAGACCAGCTCACCAATTTATAAGGTCCAACACAAGCCGAATGTGTCGCTAAATATTTATTCCCCATATCCCCATCAACACTCTTGGCTTCAATTGTTTTCCGATCAAGCAAAGCAGAAGCATAAGATTGTCCAATAACAGTCAATATGAGCTGAATAGGATAGGCTTTATCTAATTTTAATTGCAAAGTTTTATCATCAAGAGCCAGAATATTTGTTTCAACATTGTTTTTAGTAAACCCATAATCCATTAAAGATTGGGCATAGCTCAATCCTAATTTAATAATCCGTCGCATCGACCATACCAAATCTTGCGCCGTTGCTGTTCTTCCATCATTAAACTTTAAATCATCACGAAGATGAAAAACTATTCTTTTGCCATTATCTAAAACATCCCAAGATTTTGCCATAGCAGGGCGAATTTTTGCAGGATCATGCTCATCATATTGCACTAACGCGCTACAAATATTCGTCAATAATTCACTCGTCACAACTTCAACAGTTTGCGCTGGGTCAAAACTACTCATTGAATCAATATTCCATGCCATCACCAATATATCTTTAGATGAAGCACTAAATGCTGATGCTATAGCCCCATTTAAAAAAGCTGTTATGCCTAATAAAATAGAAATTTTTTTCAACATTTTTTTCCCATTATATTTTTATACCTTTTCACACATAGCCGTTGTGATTTTGTTCTTTCATCTTTTAAACAGCATAGTACCAAACATCAATTTCATTTAATCAAACTAAGCATCTATAAAATAATTCTCTCATACGTCAATCTATATTCGGAATACAGAGAATCTGTAGCTACAAACAAAGATCCTCTCCAATATAACTTTCTATATTCCTCCCTCCTTAATAAACAACCTCCATCACATACAGCACAAACATCCCTCACTGTTTCATCCTTTAAAAAACTGAAGGACTTTTATGTGAAAGAATATTTTCATCATGCAATTATGATCAAGCTATTTTTACCTTTGACAACACGAAAAGACACTCTTATTTTTCAATTGCACTATAAAAAATACGCGGTGCACTATTCCAAACCCATTTTTTGATATCCGGTGTCATCGCTATAACGCTATATTGCTGGTAAATAAACGCATAAGGTCCTTTTTGCATAAGTTCACGTTGTAAATTAGCATATATTTGCGCCCGTTTTTGCGGATCTTTTTGAAACAACGCATCTTCAACTTTTTGATTCATCTGGGCATCAAAATATCCATGCTTCCAACTAGGATAGGCAGTGTTTCTAGCCTCAAACCGATTATCTGGATTATAAACAAGACGTGAAGCCATTGTATGAGGATCCGCAGAATCATTATTCCATCCGACAAAAGCCGTATCAAAAGCCCGTGCATTCACTTTTGAAAACAACTGTGTACCTGCTACACGTTCAATTTTAAGACGCACCCCTGCCTGCGCAGCACTATCTTGGAGTGACTGAGCAAGTAATAACGTATAAGGAGTGTTCGATACGAGAAAATTTGCCTCAAATCCGTTCGGATAACCGGCCTCTGCTAAAAGATGCTTGGCTTTTTGAATATCAAGCTTAAAGGGTTGTCCTTCTTTTTCATCCAAAGCCCCAAAATTGCCGAGAGGAATAAAACTTGCCCGTGGAATACCAATCCCCTTGAGAAGCTTCTTGCCAAGACCTTCATAATCTATAAGATAACGCATCGCCAAGCGCACTTTTTCCTTAGCAAAAATCGGATTCGTCGTATTGAATCCCCAATACATCATGGTTGGCACCAACACTTTTTCAACTTTAACATCTGTTGTTTTTTGCAAATCTGCAAGGTCTTCAGGTGTCAAATTACGAGCAACATCAATATCATGTTTTTGCAATAACAAGCGCTGTGTTCCTGGCTCCGCAACATGGCGAATTAAAATCTGCTTTAGTTTAGGTACTTGCCCCCAATAATGAGAGCTTGCACGCAATAAAATCGCTTCTCCAGGACGCCAACTTTTTAACTGATAAGGACCAACGCAGGCAGCATGAGTTTTCAAATACTGATTTCCCAAATCACCATTTTTTTCGTGTTTCATGATCGTCTTACGATCAAGCAAAGCTGTTGCACGACTCGCAACAACATTATTCAGAATGAGCTCTGCTGGATAAGGCTTATCAAATTTCATCACCACTGTTTTCTCATCAAGAGCTTGCAAAGCTTCATCAACATTTTGTTCTGTAATTCCATATTCATTAAAAATTGCTGCATTAGCCATCTGCAATTTGACAATCCGCTTCATACCCCAAACAAGATCATTGGCATTGGCTGATCTACCATCGTTAAACTTTAAACCATCGCGCAAATGAAAGGTAATCACCGTACTGTGATCATCACCTGAAACATCCCAATGCGTTGCTAAAGACGGAACTATTTTCGTTGAATCATCTGTCGCTGTACTGACCAAATTATCACAAACATTTCCAATAATTTCACTTGCATAAACATCATTGCTTTGGGCAGGATCAAACGTACTGATTGCATCAAGATTCCAAGCCATCACAAGAGTATTAGCCGGTGTTTTTGCTGAAACCTGTTGTACAACTACCCCCAGTGCTATAAAAGCAGCAACAAAAGAGCTGCTACTTTTCAATATTTTTTTCTTCAAGTTCATAAATGTTTCCCTTTATTTATTTTTTATTAATTAATGACGCTGAAATAACATGGCAAATTTATAATTATACACATTGAACAAATACATTCTAATCGCCTATACAGAGTCATCTACTTTATAAATTCATTGACTTACATCTCAATCAAACCATAGTGAACATGCAATATGTTTTGCTAACCAGTATCATATTCTATCATAACCTTTCTTTGCATATGATAATGCCGTATACCATCCCCATCAATCATCAAAACGATAAACCTTGTAGCCCAAAAATGGTAAGCTTTTAAAAAAATCATTGCGCAAAAATTTATGAATTCACCATTCTATACCTTTAGGCGGTATTTAAAATAAAATATGCAAACTTTAAAAATCGTTATTCTCCTCAAACACTCAATTTCAAGATGCGGCGCATCTTTACTACATGATCAAAACTGCACTAAAACAGCAAAAAGGCATAAGAAAAGATCTTTTCTAAAACTCTATCCTCCACAAAAATCTGCTTAATCTTTTGAAACCAAAGTATCAAAAGCTTTACGTTTTTACAAAAAAAACAAACACATTAACAAAAATAAAGGAACAATGAGAAGAATTACCCCTTCCAAGCTTTGTCTTTTGAAAAATGAAGCTTGCAATAAAAGAATACACACTAAAATGTACTTCTCCATTGATAAAAACAAAATTTACTAGACCACCCCCCAAAGACATAACGAATATAAACCCTTCTAAACTTTAGTATGCATCATTGCTTTACCACTATAAAAATAGAACAGAAAACAACATACTGCAACAAAACTCTCATTTCCAGCAGAAATATACAGAGATTCACCTAAACAATGTAGTGGATACAAGCCTACCTGAGCTTAATCATCTTCCCAAAAATTGGAGCGCACACGCAGCAAGATCACTCTTTAATAGAAGAAAACTATCAGATAATACCCCCCAACACAAGCCGCTTGAGTCATTTAACTTCAATTTTTCATCGCTGCATTTTATTTTTATTGCCTAGACTAAGTATTGGGCAATCGACCTACACACAAATAAACCAACTATCATACAACCAAAGTAAAATATAACAATGCAATAACATCCCCCCTCTAAAAACCACTTTGCTTTCGTCAATAAACATGAATAAAATATTCATTACTTATTATAACGCTCATGTCATTAACAGAAATAAAAACAACTCTTTTGAACCATTTCAAAATACCAAGAACTGTTGCACAACATTGAAAGCTCGTAAAATGTGTGATGGCGCTGATTTGCTCCTTCATAATCGTAAAGATGGAGTGCACAATGGATTGACCGCTATACCATTCATGGGCTACGTCGCAAAATAGGCTTTGGTACACTAGATGTTTTTTTAAACATACAAGACATTACCATTATCTTACTTCAGATACATGACAGTTGAGGTATCTCTCCTTTTTGCATCTGTTTTTTCATCTTCAAAATTATACCTTTATCGTTTTGAGTGCCAACAACAGTAGGAAATCATTGATCTTGTATAGTTTGTATATTTCGATTATCTTATACAGTGGAGTTGTATAATCTATACATTTATTAAACAATTCAATTATTATCCTATTGATCATTACCCTTACAAAAGAACGTTGACTAATTTATCGACAAAAACATCCTTCAAGATGATCATTAACAATCCCTACGGACTGCATAAAAGCATAACAAATTGTGGGACCAATAAATGTCCAGCCACGTTTCTTCAAGTCTTGAGAAAGACGAAGAGAAGCAGGGGTTATAGGATGAGCCAACAGTGTTTGAAAGTCTATCTTTTCATAACGCTCTGATTGTGGTGGCTGAAAAGACCAAAAATAGCGGGACAAGCTCCCCCACTCTGTTATAATTTCCTGTGCTCTAAGTGCATTATTAAGCACTGATTGAATTTTTCCTTGATGGCGAACAATGTCTTTATTCTGCATTAACATTTTCACCTTTAGCTCATCATAATGAGCAATCTTTTCAACATCAAAGTGATCAAATGCAATGCGAAAAAAAGAGCGTTTTTTTAAAATTGTAAACCAAGAAAGCCCCGCTTGGAAACCTTCAAGACAAATTTTTTCAAATAAACGGCGATCTTCAAAAACAGGTTTTCCCCATTCGTTATCATGATAGGCACAATAAAGTGGATCCGTTCCAGCCCATGCGCAACGAACTTTTCCATCCACTCCCTTAAGAAGACCTTCTGCAAGCATGGCATTAACCGTATTAAAAGAGAGTTCCTTGATCATCGCTTGGCGACTTTATCTGCTTGTGTTTTGAACGTTTAGAAAAAACAGATTCTTGTATTGCAACACTGATATCACCATCAAAAAAGCGTAAATTTATTTGCCCTATTTTAGGAAACTGAGTCAACCGTTTAATGGGCTTATTATCTTGCCCCAAAGCCAAAACAAAACCACGCTCTAAAATATTCTGATAAGAAGTACTTTTTAAAAGCCTAAATGCAAGCTCCATTTGGGCACGTTGTTTTTCCACACTACGCACAAAAGCACGATGAAGGCGCGCCGTATATTCCTTTGTATTGCGTTGTGCTTTTTCACTATTTAATAAACGTAGCGAAAGACGTAAATGAAGAGCATGAAAAGAAAAACATTTTTTATCGTAGCTCACACAAAGAGCACGCTGTAATCGATTTGAGATTTCATCAAAACCACGCCGCGGTAGAGCAAAAAGTTGGTCGACAGTGGGAAAACCACGTCTGGCTGCACGCAACTTTTGTTGATGAAAATCAAAAGAACGTACAAGTCCCTTTCGCAAACGTGCCCCAAGAGACGCAACACACACTTCAAGATCAAGCTTAACGGGAACAGCCTTTTCTGCAGCTCCTGTAGGGGTTGGAGCACGCCAATCAGCGACATAATCAATCAAAGTCCAGTCCGTTTCATGCCCAACAGCAGAAATAACGGGAAGAGCAGAAGCATAAACAGCACGAACAACAGCTTCATCATTAAACCCCCACAAATCTTCTAAACTTCCCCCTCCTCGTGCAACAATAATAAGATCAGGTTTTGGAATAAGTCCTCCTGGAGCAAGAGCATTAAAACCTTCAACAGCAACAGCTACCTCTCTCCCACTTGTTTCCCCCTGAACACGTACAGGCCAAACCAAAATATGTAACGGAAAACGATCGGATATACGATGAATAATATCACGAATCACAGCGCCTGTTGGTGATGTTACAACGCCTATAATTCGGGGCATATAAGGCAAAGGTTTTTTCTTTGCTTCATCAAATAAGCCTTCTTCCACAAACTTTTTCTTACGATTTTCAAGAAGTGTCATCAAAGCACCAACCCCCGTTGGTTCAAGAGCCTCAATGACAATTTGATATTTCGATGACCCTGGATAAGTTGTAAGTTTACCAACAGCAACCACTTCCATCCCTTCTTCAGGAGGAAATTTGAGCTTTTCCATCACTCCACGCCAAATAACAGCTTCCAACCGTGCCTTATCATCTTTTAAAGCAAAATAAGCATGTCCTGAAGCATGAGTACCACGGTAACCTGATATCTCCCCACGCACCCGTACATAACCAAACTTTTCTTCAACAATACGCTTTAGAGCTCCTGCTATTTCAGAAACAGTAAATTCTGCCACATTTGTTACACCTGTTTTTTTACTAAACAAACTTACCATTTTTCAATTCTTTACGCCCGTTTCTGTGAATCTTTTTGAAACAACACAATCTTTAAACTTTTTATTTATAGCTTCATCAAAATACCCATAGCACCGGCTAGAACAGCTTATATTTTGAATTTCAACCGATTATCCGAGTTATAAAAAAGCTTGAAGCCGTTGTATGGGGATCTCCAAAGTTATTATTCCATCCGAAAGCCGTATCAATAGAAGTTAAAATATTCAATCTTAACATCCACACAAACACATCTTTCATAAGAATTCCTGAAATAAAATTCTCTACACAACATAGTAATCCATTCCCGATAAAATTCAACGTATTGCAAAGTGTTAAAGAGCTTTGCAATACATCAAATATATCATGATCATGTTTTTTATATTTTATAAACTTGATACCTTCTTATTTTTCAATTGCACTATAAAAAATACGTGGTGCACTATTCCAAACCCATTTTTTGACATCAGGTGTCATCGCTATTGTGTGATACGTCTGATAGATAAAAGCATAAGGTCCTTTCTGCATAAATTCACGTTGCAAATCAGCATACATTTGCGCCCGTTTTTGGGGATCTTTTTGAAACAACGCATCTTGAACTTTTTGATTCATAGTTTCATCCAAATACCCATGGCACCAACTCGCATAGCCTGTATTTTTAGCCTCAAGCCGATTATCAGGATTGTAAATAAGGCGTGAAGCCATTGTATGAGGATCCGCAGAATCATTATTCCATCCGAAAAAAATCGTATCAAAAGTACGTGCAGATAGTTTTGAAAATAACTGCGTGCCCACAAAACGTTCAATTTTAAAAAGTACTCCAACTTTTTTTGCATTGTCTTGAAGGGACTGAGCAATAGGCAAAGCAAAAGGATAAGGAGAAGTACCAGCAAAAATACTGGCCTCAAAACCATCCGGATAACCTGCCTCTGTTAAAAGTTTCTTTGCTTTTTGAAGATCAAGTTTAAAGGGTTGTCCTTCTTTTTCATCCAAAGCCCCAAGATTACCAAGAGGAATAAAACTTGCACGTGGAACACCAACATCTTTGAGAAGAGTCTTACCGAGTCCTTCATAGTCAATAAGATAGCGCATCGCTAAACGCACTTTTTCATTGGCAAAAATAGGATTTGTCACATTGAACCCCCATATGATCACGGATGGCTCTAACACTCTTTCAACTTTAATATCCGTTGTTGCTTGGAGATCTGCCAAATCCTCTGGCATTAGATTACGTGCAACATCGATATCGTGTTTTTGCAACAATAAACGTTGTGTACCAGGCTCCGCGACATGGCGAATTAAAATCTTCTTCAATTTAGGCGCCTCACCCCAATAATTGGAGCTTGCACGCAACAAAATCCCTTCTCCAGGGCGCCAACTCTCTAACTGATAAGGACCAACACAAGCAGAATGGCTTGCCAAATACCGGTTTCCCATATCACCATTTTTTTCGTGTTTCATGAGTGTCTCACGATCAAGCAAAGCAAGAGTACGACTAGTGGCAAAATGGCTAAGAATGAGCTCTGCTGGATAAGGTTTATCAAATTTCATCACCACCGTTTTGTCGTCCGGTGCTTGAAAAGCCTCATCAACGTTTTGTTCTGTGATGCCATATTCATTAAATGTCGCCGCAGTAGCCATCTTCAATTTAACAACCCGCTTCATGCTCCAAATTAGATCATTGGCATTCGCAGGACGACCATTGTTGAACTTCAAACCATCACGCAAATGAAAAGTAATCAGCGTACTGTGATCATCACTTGAAACATCCCAACTCTTCGCTAAAGAAGGAACTATTTTAGCTGCATCATCTGTAGCAGAAACGACTAAATTATCACAAACATTGACAAGAACTTCATTACCATAACGATCATTGATTTGTGCGGGATCAAATGTACTTATTGTATCAAGATTCCAAGCCATCACAAGCGTATCAGCAGGTGTTTTTGCTGAAACTTGTTGCACAAACATCCCCATTGCAAGAACAGCAGAAACAAAAGAACTGCCCTTTTTCAATATTTTTCTTTTTACGTTCATAGAATTTTCCTTTTAAGATTTAAGGTTATTGTATAACTTCCCCATGTGACACCATGCAAAAATGATAACATCATGCTTAGAAAACACACCTCTTAGAGGCAAAATATCAAAACCTCCAAGAGCAGCAGCCACTTTTCAAAAGCTCATTCCCCCCAAACACGTATAGGACAAACGAACATATGCAACGCAAAACGATCTGATTAAAATGAATCTATCACGCACGATAGCACGCGACATCACGGCACTTACAATTCAGAACATATCAGGCCAAAATCCTTCTTTACTTCATCAAAAAGATTTCTTCTTGTGATTTTCTAAAAAGTATCATCAAAGCGCTATTCTAATTGCCTCAAACTCAAAACAATTTGATATTTTAATGATCCTGAATAAATTTTTTGTAACTATTTTTACCCTTCTTCAGAAGAAAATTCGAACTTTATTATAACTCTGTATCAAATAACAGCTTCGAACCTGTAGATTATCATATTTTAAGTCATAAGGAGTGTAGTCTGAGGTAAGAGAAGAGTAAGCTTGATGTTTTCCATGTACCTGCATACAACAGTTTTTTTCACCAAAACATTTTAAAGTCCCCCATTTTTTCAGAAACACTAAAATTTGCTTTATTCGTTACATCTGTTTTTTGCAACAAACAAATTTATTACTTTTTTATACACATAAATTGAAATATCAAATATTAATCGTTTTGTTCTGTAATCCCATATTCATTAAATGTTGCCGCATTGGACAATTTCAATTTCACAATCCGCTTCATACCCCAAACAAGATCATTGGCACTCGCAGAACGACCATCGTTAAACTTTAAACCATCGCGCAAGTGAAAAGTAATTACCGTACTCTGGTCATCACTTAAAACATCCCAACTCTTTGCCAAAGAAGGAACCATTTTAGCTGCATCATCTGTAGCAGAAACGACTAAATTATCACAAATATTGTTAACCACTTCAATTCCATAACGGTCATTAAGTTGTGCAGGGTCAAATGTACTTATTGAATCGAGATTCCAAGCCATCACAAGCGTATCGGTAGGTGTTTTTGTTGAAACTTGTTGCACAAACATCCCCATTGTAAGAACAGCAGAAACAAAAGAACTGCTCTTTTTCAATATTTTTCTTTTCACGTTCATAGAATTTTCCTTTTAACGTCTACTGTATAAATTCCCCCATGCAGCAAAACGTGCTTAATAATTAAGTTTAGACGAACTATAGGCTCCTAAAGACAAAGCTTTAAAATCTTCAAGAACAAGCACCTCTTGCCAATGACTCCTCCTGCCTACACTTATAAGCCAAACCAAAACATACAAAGGAAAACACTCTGATATACAATGAACGCTCACCAAGAATAGAGCTTATTCACGATATCATAACGCCTACTATTGAAGACTATAAAACCAATATTTTTTCTCTATCTTGTTCAGCAAGCTTGTCTCTTATTTCTTCCAGCGTTTTGCATACCATCAAAGCACTAGCCCTTTCGGCTCAAGTACCTTAATAACAAAGAACTTTCATAATAATTTGACGATTTGATAAAACAGGAAAATTCGTTAGTTTGCTAAGTGCAACGACTTTTATTCCTTCTTCAAAAGGAAATTTGATTGTTTTTCATCATTCCCCGTAAAATAACACCCTCCAATTGGCATCTCATCATCTTTCAAAGCAAAAGAAAATATGAATACCATAAAAAACTGATATCCCTTGTGTACCCACCCATAACAAAACTTTCTTTCAACATCGCAAAACCTTTGCACCTTTAGTACTACTCAATTCCGCGACATTTGTTACACTTAATTTTTTAACAAATAAATTGACCACTTTTCAATTCAGAGAAATTGAAATATTCAATCTTAACATCCACACAAATACACCTCTAATGAGAATGAAAAATCTCTTTAAACGAATGTCTTCAGAAAGATATTGAACAATATATCAGGCATTACCTATGATCTTCGACGTATTGCAAAGCTTGAAAATTATACAATACGCCGAATATATCATAACGATGTTCTTTATTTATTTAACAGTATTGAAGATACCCTTATTTTTCAATTTTACTATAAAAAATATGTGGTGCACTATTCCAAACCCACTTTTTGATATCCGGTGTCATCGCGACAACGCCATATTTCTGATAGATAAACGCGTAAGGTCCTTTTTGCATAAGTTCACGTTGTAAATCAGCATATATTTGCGCCCGTTTTTGCGGATCTTTTTGAAACAACGCCTCTTCAACTTTTTGATTCATCTTGGCATCAAAATATCCATGCTGCCAACTAGGATAAGCTGTATTTTTTGTCTCAAAACGATTATCTGGATTATAAACAAGACGTGAAGCCATTGTATGAGGATCCGCAGAATCATTATTCCATCCGACAAAAATTGTATCAAAAGCCCGGGCATAAAGTTTGGAAAATAACTGTGTACCTGCCAATCGCTCAATTTTAAGACGCACACCCGCCTGCGCAGCACTATCTTGGAGTGACTGAGCAAGTAATAAAGTATAAGGAGCATTTGACACGAGAAAATTTGCCTCAAATCCGTTCGGATAACCGGCCTCTGCTAAAAGCTGCTTGGCTTTTTGAATATCAAGCTTAAAGGGTTGCCCTTCTTTTTCATCCAAAGCCCCAAGATTGCCAAGAGGAACAAAACTTGCCCGTGGAATACCAATCCCTTTGAGAAGTTTCTTGCCAAGACCTTCATAATCTATAAGATAACGCATCGCCAAACGTACTTTTTCCTTAGCAAAAATCGGATTCGTCGTATTGAATCCCCAATACATCATGGATGGTTCTAACACTTCTTTGATTTTAACATCTGTTGTTTTTTGCAGATCTGCAAGATCTTCAGGTGTCAAATTACGAGCAACATCAATATCATGTTTTTGCAACAACAAGCGTTGTGTTCCTGGCTCCGCAACATGGCGAATTACAATCTGCTTTAGTTTAGGTGCTTGTCCCCAATAGTGAGAGCTTGCACGCAACAAAATCGCTTCTCCAGGGCGCCAACTTTTTAACTGATAAGGACCAACGCAAGCAGCATGAGTTTTCAAATACTGATTTCCCAAATCACCATTTTTTTCGTGTTTCATGATCGTCTTACGATCAAGCAAAGCTGTTGCAGGACTTGCAACAATATTATTAAGAATGAGCTCTGCTGGATAAGGCTTATCAAATTTCATCACCACTGTTTTCTCATCAACAGCTTGCAACGCCTCATCAACATTTTGTTCTGTAATTCCATATTCATTAAAAATTGCCGCATTACCCATCTTCAATTTGACAACCCGCCTCATACCCCAAACAAGATCATTGGCATTGGCTGGCTTGCCATTATTAAACTTCAAACCATCACGCAAATGAAAGGTAATCACCGTACTGTGATCATCACCTGAAACATCCCAATGAGTTGCTAAAGCGGGAACCATTTTAGCAGGATCGTCTGTCGCTGTACTGACTAAGTTATCACAAACATTGCGAACAATTTCACTTCCATAAACATCCGTGAGCTGCGCAGGATCAAACGTACTGATTGCATCAAGATTCCAAGCCATCACAAGGGTATCAGCCGGTGTTTTTGCTGAAACCTGTTGTACAACTACTCCCAGTGCAATAAGAGCAGAAACAAGAGATCCGCTACTTTTCAATATTTTTCTTTTTAAGTTCATAGACTTTTCCTTTTAAAGTTTATTGTATAAATTCCCCACGCAACAAGAATGTGCAAAATAATAAAATTAGACAAACCATAGGCTCTGAGAGATAACGTTTTAGAACTTTCAAATAACATTACTTATCAACCACTCCTCCTGCCCATAGTCACCCCCCAATATGCACCGAAAAACAATCTAATGTATGATGAATGACATAACCCATCACCAATTATTGATGATATTACAACGTCTACCATTGAAGGCTATAAGACAAAGATTTCTTCTCTCTTGTCGGACAAGTTCAGCTCTTCTTTACTCTAGCGTTTTTATGCCATCAAAGGACTATCCCCTGTTAGCTCAAAAACCTTAATAACAAAGAGCCTTTATAATAATTTGATATTTCAACAAAACAGAAAAATTTGCCCATCGCCCAACATCAACCACCTCTACCCCTTCTGCAAAAGGAATTTTGGATTTTTCCATAATTCCCCACTAAATAACAGCTTCTCATTATATCTTATTTCCAAATAAAAGGAGTACGGGCACCACAAACCTCTGACATTCCCTCACGCGTCCGTCCATAACAAAACTTTTTTCAATGTCGTATTTTAAATACCTTTGCTCCTTTAACAACACTCAATTCATTGCTTGCATTTTTTCAGAAAAAAATCTTTTCAATGACTAAGGTTGAAATACCTAAATATAATACCTATATAAGCACACCCTTATCAGAATAGATAGTCTTTTTTTAAGTAAACTATCTTGAAATATTATTTCTATACACAACAACAATAAGTCGGTTACAAAATCTTCAACGAACAAAAACTCTCACCCTGACGCGGAATATCGAAACGTTATAAAATTTCTCTACAAATTCTCAGAAACAAAAGGATATCCCTTCATTTAATGAAAGAAGCGCCATGAAAATATCGCGAAAATGCAATAAAATACACGTATATTTCAAAAAACAGTACTGTTGTTACACCAGTACTAAGGTAGTGAACTTAAAAAAGTAAGAAAAAATAAAAAATGTTTTTCTTTTATGATAATAACATCGCTGTACTATGTTAATACAATAAAAAACACGATCTTCGAAAGTATATTAAAATGAACCGAAAGAAAAAATTGTTAAATTCTTCTCATGCGTTTCTTGGAGGAACATTAAACCGTGTTAGTCTAAAATTGCTTATCCTTTCATTCTTCATTGGCATCGTAATGAATTTTTTGGGATGGACACCTCGAAACCTCATACAAAGAATAGTAGATTTTTTTCAATCACTATGGGAAGCAGGATTTATAACGCTTACAAATTTCTTTCATATAACTATGACGGGAGCTATTATTGTTGTACCTATTTTTCTTATCTTACGAATTTTTCATAAAAAATAAAAGCCTTAACATTTTCCTTGTGCTAATCTTTTCGAAAAATCAAACGACATAAAAATCCTGTAGTAATAGCAATAATCACTGCAACAATACCATATAAAAAACGATACTTGTGCGCTGCATAAAAAATTGTATAAGCGATATGTGCTTTAACAATTTCAAGAGTCGTTGTTGCACTATCAATAAACTGTCCATCACGAAAAAGATAAGCACGAACTTTATAATGTCCAACAGGAATATTTGCTGGCAAACGAAAATGTGCTGTGAAAAGTGTGTCAGAACCAAAACGAACACCACCTACTTCCTCGTAATAAAGGCTTTTAGCTTTTTGCAATTTTATAAGTTCATCGCGAAAGCTTTGTATTTTTTTCTGATCTTGTTCGTCCGTCTGTAATGGCAAATAGAGTAATCCTAACCCTAAGCGTTTATAATCTTCAATGCTCGTAATATCGTCAATTTCACGTGTTGTGACCATAGAGTAAAAAAGAGGAACCTTTTTAAAAATAAGAGAATCTGTATTAACCCATACACCGGCATTGCGTTTTTTTTCTCGCATCACCATTGTCCGATCTTGTCCCTCCAAGCTTACAACAACATCATAACGGTTCTGTCGAGAATATAACGGATCAATATTTTCCAAAACACCAGCAATATAAAGATCACGACCAGCAAAATTTGCATCCACAGTAATCGTATTCGTTGTTACGATAATTTGGACAGTTTCGTGGTCAAGTTGATCAATGGATGTAGCTGGCGTCCCAACATGTGACCATGTAGAAAAAGAAATAAAATAAAAGAAACCTGCAATGATGTATAAAAAAAATAATCTACCCATTTTTATCTCATAAGAACATCCAGAGAGAAAAGATTATCAGGGCGTATAAATAATTGAAAAGCAAGACGCATACACACAATCAACACTAAACATGCAAGCGCCATACGCAGTTGTTCAGCCTTTAACTTCCGTCCAGCCCTTGTTCCATATTGCGCACCAATACTTCCTCCAAGCATTAACAAAAAAGCCAAGACAATATCAACGGACTGATTAGTCATACTTTGCAAAACTGTCGTGAAAGAAGACACAAATGTAATCTGAAAAAGTGAAGTCCCAATCACCACACTGGTTGGAACACGCAGAAGATAAATCAATGCTGGTATCATAAAGAACCCCCCACCAATTCCCATAATAGAAGACAACAACCCCACAATGAGACCAATCCCTAAAACTGGAATAATGCTAACATATATCATAGATGTCCGAAAACGCATTTTTAAGGGTAAGCGATGAATCCAGTTATGTCGACCAGCAAGACGAATATTGGCTTTTCCTGCCTTACGCTTGCGCATCATATCATACCAACTTTCAACGATCATCAAGCTTCCTACACTTCCAAGAAGAATCACATAAAGAAGCGAAATCATTAAGTCTAATTGACCTAACTTTTTCAAAACAGAGAAAACCTGAATCCCGATTAAAGAACCACCCCCTCCTCCAATCGCCAAAAGAATACCAAGTTTAATATCGAGCGTACGTCTTCTAAAATGTGTAATTGCTCCTGTTACAGATGACGCAATCATCTGGTTAGCACCTGTTCCAACAGCAATAGCAGGAGGAATATTATAAAAAATCAATAACGGTGTGATGAGAAACCCACCACCGATTCCAAAAAGGCCTGAAAAAAAACCAGCAACGACTCCCATACCAATCAAGATCAGCATATTGAGTGACATTTCAGCAATTGGTAAATAAATACTCACTTACAGAACCTTCAAGATAATTTGAGGTTTTTTAACAATTAGAGAATCCTTCTCCAATTATCCTCTTTTCCAATAATCTCTGTTGCGTGTTTAAAAAGAATAATTTTAGTTGCTATAGCTTTCGCACAAACACGAATGCGCAATACATTTCACATCTATTAACATCAACATCATACAAATTAAAAAAACGAGCTCCTTTTAAAAAGCTATTAAAGACATAACGTTATCGCTAGCACAAATACAACGGTTAAAAAACAAAGAACACTTTTTTTTACCAAATAAGATAAAAACGAGATATGTTCCCGAGACTGCACCTTTAAAGAAGAAAAATCATTCTCAATGCAATGATTAGATGTCTGAACACCCACCATACCCTTTTCTTCTATCACAGCACGCTTCACTACTCTCTCATCCTTTTTAAAAGAAGATTTCAGAGCATCACTGGGCAAAGAGTTTTTATTTTCTTGCTGCAACGTATTTTCAACATTTGTTTGGAGTGGAATTATACCGTTTTGTTTGGAAAAATTTTGCACTTTTTGAAGGAATAAACGTTCTTGATTTTCCTTACATTCCATATGAGCAAGTTTTTGTACAACAGAATCAGGAGATTTTGAACGAGATACCCGTCGTGTTACCGCTTCTTCTTCTAAGCTTTTTTTTTCACTCTGCAAACTTTTAACAATTGTTTTAATCTGCTCTAAAGACTCAAAAAGTTTTTTTTCTCTTTGTCGACGTATATAATGTTCAGCCAAAATGGCTCGACTAATATCATCTAAGTAAGATTTTAAATGCTCTTCTACAGAACTTTGCTGCATCAAAGAACGGGGTGAATGCTTCATTTGCATTTGCGCGTAAACGGTGCGTAATTTTTGAGCAATATCCGACATCGTTACTTCTACAGAAGCATCCATTCTTTCTTTCTGTTCAACAAAAGAAAAGAATTTACCATTCCTAACCTGATTGGTCGCCTGATCGATCGTATGACCCTTCGTATTCACAAACGCCTACCCCTCATTAATCTTTTTGAAAAGAATCGCAACAAATGATGAGATAGTGTGCTCTATTTTAGTAAATAGAGCTTTAAGAACTCCTAAAAACTTTTTTGTTAGAAATATTTTCCCCAATCTTTATCCAAAATATTTGTTTGAAAGACAGATCTTTAATTTTTCTGTCTTCAAGATTTGAAGAGCAAAATCATTCCCCCATTTTTATCTTTTTCACTTAATTTTTCATTGTATAAAGGACCTATTGCACCATCATAAACAAAGCATAAGAAACTAAAAAAGAATATTCTCACAAGACAGATTGATTTTTTTACTTTTTATTCAAGCAAATAAGGCAATTATAGCAATGCAAAAATATGAAGATTGAAAATAACGACGAGAAAGTACAAGTAAACGTAAAAAAGCTTATATGAAAGAGAACATAAGTTATAAATGAGACTTCATTCTAAACAATTTGGTTTCTTATGAGTATTGCTATAAACTTGTGGTCATACAAATAAAGAGGATCATTATGAAGATAATTGTCGCTGTCAAACGTGTTGTTGATTATAACATCAAGATACGCGTCAAACCCGATAGTACCGGTGTTGATCTGTCTCACGTAAAAATGTCTATGAATCCTTTTGATGAGATAGCCGTGGAGGAGGCTATTCGCCAGAAAGAATCCGGTAAAATTTCAGAAGTTCTTCTTGTTTCAATTGGCCCAGAAGCAGCCCAAGAAACTCTACGAACAGGACTTGCAATGGGCGCTGATCGCGCACTTCTTGTCACAACGGATCAAGTACTTGAATCCTTAGCAATTGCTAAGGTTCTTAAAGCTATTGTTGATGAAGAAAAAACTGATATGGTCTTTTTAGGAAAACAAGCAATTGATGACGATAGTAACCAAACAGGACAAATGCTCGCTGCTCTTCTTGGTTGGGGCCAGGCAACTTTTGCCTCACATCTTAACATAGAAAATGGGCATGCTACAGTTACTCGTGAAGTTGATAATGGAACACAAACTCTTTGTCTTCCCCTTCCCATAGTCATGACCGCCGATCTACGGCTCAATGAACCGCGTTACACCTCTCTCCCCAATATCATGAAAGCAAAAAAGAAAATCATTGAACAAAAATCTCTTGCTGATCTTGGCATCGATACGGAAGCACGCTTAACAATTTTAAGCGTTGAAGAGCCAAAACCCCGTCAATCTGGTATTAAAGTGGCGAATGTAGTAGAGCTTGTCAGTGCACTAAAACAAAGGAACTGCATTTAATATTCTCACCACTAGAGTAAAAGCAACACTCTCATAAAAGGGCAAAAATTTATGGCAATTCTTTTATTGGCTGATCATAATACAGAAGAAACAGCAAAAGTGCTTACCGCTGCACGCGCACTCAGTAATGATATCGATATTCTGGTTTGCGGAGAAAAAATTCAAACGATAGCGGAAAATAGTGCTAAACTTAATGGTGTGCGGCAAGTTCTTATTGCAAAAGCAGACTATTTAGCCCATCAACTTGCCGAGCCTATGGCAGATACAATTCTCACGTTAGCAAATAATTATGATGTGATCATGGCTGCATCCAGCAGCACTGGAAAAAATGTGATGCCACGCGTAGCAGCCCTTCTTGATCTTATGCAAATTTCAGATATTACCGCCGTTCTTTCACCCGATACCTTCAAACGACCCATTTATGCAGGCAATGTACTTGAAACTGTCCGTACCAATGATCACAAAAAAATTATAACAGTTCGCACAGCTTCTTTCACACCAACGCCTTCCCAAAATAATTCTGCTCCCATTAAAATAATAACACCAGCTCCCAATCCAAATCTTTCTTCTTTCGTAAAAGAAGAAACCAACAAAATTGATCGTCCTGATCTTACCTCTGCACGTGTTATTATATCAGGCGGGCGTGGTCTTGGTTCTCAAGAACAATTTATGGCACTTCTTCTTCCCCTTGCAAACAAATTAGATGCCGCTTTAGGTGCCAGCCGCGCAGCAGTTGATGCAGGCTACGCTCCCAATGACTGGCAAATTGGACAAACAGGAAAAGTTGTTGCCCCTGAACTCTATATCGCCGTTGGCATTTCCGGTGCAATCCAGCATTTAGCCGGTATAATGGATGCACAAATTATTGTTGCCATTAATAAAGATGAAGAAGCTCCCATCATGCAAATTGCCGATTACACCCTTGTAGGTGATCTCCACCAAATTATTCCAGAATTAGAGAAAGCTTTATAAGTTATGAATGCATTTCCGCATGACCAACGTGAAAGTATGGAGTTTGACATAGTCATTGTCGGAGCAGGACCTGCAGGGCTTTCTGCCGCAATTCGCTTTAAACAAATTAATCCTGAGCTTTCTGTTACAATTGTTGAAAAAGGGACCGAAGTTGGTGCACATATTCTCTCGGGCGCAGTTATTGACCCCATTGGTATCGATACACTCTTACCAGAATGGAGAAATGACAACGACCATCCCTTCACAACCCCTGTCATCCAGGACCAATTTTTTTTTCTAAAGCCTCAAAAAGCGACACTATTGCCCAATATCTTGCATCCCAAAATCTTATCAAATAACGGATGTTATATCGTTTCGCTTGGGAGCGTCTGCCGCTGGCTAAGCAAAAAAGCTGAAGCATTGGGTGTTGAAATCTATCCTGGTTTTGCAGCAACAGAGCCCATTATCCAAAAAGATAACGGAGCTATCATTGGTGTTCTCACCGGTGATATGGGGCTTAACAAAGATGGAACCCCTGGAAAAAATTATATGCCTGGTATGGCGTTATTGGCAAAATATACTCTGATTGCGGAAGGAGCACGCGGCTCAATTGCAAAACAACTGATAAAACATTTCAACCTTAGCAAAAATCGTGAACCACAAAAATTTGGTCTTGGACTCAAAGAACTCTGGGAAATTGATCCTCATAAACACCAATGCGGTTTAGCGCAACATTTCACTGGTTGGCCCTTAGACAATAATACCGGTGGTGGTGGCTTTCTTTATCACCAAGAAAATAATGTCATTTCTGTCGGTTTTGTTGTGCACTTAGATTACAAAAATCCTTATCTTTCTCCTTTTGAAGAATTTCAACGTTTTAAAACACATCCAAAACTCTATGAAATTTTTAAAGGTGCAAAACGTCTTTCCTATGGTGCACGTGTTATCAGCGAAGGAGGTTGGCAATCTGTACCAAAACTCACCTTTCCTGGTGGAGCACTTATTGGCTGCTCTGCTGGCTTTGTCAATGTTCCTCGTATCAAAGGGTCACACAATGCCATCTTATCTGGTATATTAGCTGCCGATAAAATCGCTACCGCTCTCGCGCATGGGCGTGCCCATGATGAGGTCAAAGAAATCGAAGAACAGTGGCGAAAAGGTCCCATTGGCAAAGATCTTTATAAAGTGCGAAATGCCAAACCACTCTGGGCAAAATATGGGACAAAATATGGAATTAAACTTGCCGGTTTTGATATGTGGTGGCAACAACTGTTCGGATTTTCCTTATTTAAAACACTCCCCCACAAAAAGGAAGATTATGCATATCTTGAACCAGCAGAAAAATTTCAACCCATTGCTTACCCAAAACCAGATGGTGTTGTAACCTTTGATCGCCTTTCAAGTGTTGCCCTTTCCAATACGCACCATGAAGAAAATCAACCTTGCCATTTAAAAATAGCCTCATTAAGAAAACAAAAAGACTCCGAATATGCAATCTATGGGGCACCTTCCACACACTATTGCCCCGCCGCTGTCTACGAGTGGCTAGAGTATAATGGTCATCTGACTTATATTATCAACGCTTCAAATTGCATACATTGTAAAACATGCGATATCAAAGATCCAAACAAAAATATCACTTGGACCTGTCCGCAAGGCAACGAGGGGCCCTTTTATCCCAGTATGTAATGCCCAATGTATAATCATTGTTCATTCTCCTAAAATTGAAATATACAAAACGCAATAAATAAAAATATCCCCCTCAGATCAGAAATCTATCAATTACCTTCCTGCATACGTTCTTTCACAATGTAAAAAGGACTCTATTCTTATATAAAATACTCTCCTCACCGCATGACTTTTTTCAATAGAAAAACATAACATATTTTTATCAAAATTTTTTTATCTAAATGACAAAACAATAACGAATATATCTTGATAATTCTGCCATAAAGAAACAGCCGCGCTTCTCGAAAATCTGAAGGAAAATAAGCCCGATCTACTTTGCCCCCTCTCCCACATGATCCAAAATGCTTTTAGCCCCTCATAAGAAACATCAATTGTTTTAACTAGCCAAGAACAAAACTCATGAAGATGCGCTTTAAGTTTATTTTTTCTCCTACACTTTGCCAAGTACTACTCACTAAAAAAAACCACAGACAAATGTAGAAAAAACATTGCAAGATAACGAGATAAAGAGCTCGCTTGTTCAAGCCCTTTCAATGTTTCTACTAATAATGACACGAAAAAATCTTTAATATCACATTGATCTTTTATTTTTTCATCAAGGATAATCGCCTCGCGTCTAACCTTTACCAATATATTGCAATGAATGTGTACAAACACCGTAAGAATAAGCAGATGCCAAGCCATGGAGACTATCGCTATTAGCAAAACCATCTGATAAAAAACAAAATAGCTTTCATAACCACTCTATGACGCGTTTTATAGGGTTATTTTTCTTATAAAGCTTGTGCTTTCGCTGTTGCTTGTCAATCAACATCCAAATTTAACACAAGTGGTATATTTAAAAAAAAGATTAAGGTAAATGAAAGCTCTGCGCACCGTTCCAGCTTCTGTAGTTAGAGCAAAAATATTGTCTATTCTATTTGAGTAATCTCTGAAACGAAAATACAACTTCATTTAGCAAGAATATGAAATCTGAAAGGAGAGACCACGGATTATTCCCGCTTTTGCGCATTATATTCATGGGCTTGTTTTTAAGAGATAGCTCTTAATACATATCGAACAATTATTTTACGGCACTATCCAAAAAAGATATAACGTGCTCCTGTGAACAAACACTTCCATATTTACGAAATAAAAGTACAAGCTAACAGCCTCATTTTCTCTGCGAACCCCAATGATGCGATAATCTTTGCTTTAAGCAGGTTTCAAGGTGCACGAAAATGATTTTGATTAATTGACTATAAGAAGACTTAAGATAAGACGATTTTACGATATTTAAAGCTCCTAATCAATATGCAAAATGATAAACGCTCCGTTATAAATCAAATTTTTAAGATAAAAATTAATCTTAAACGTTTCTAAGGTACTTATTATACTGTTAAAGCTTTAGAGAGTATGAAAAAAATGAAATATTTTGCTGATAAGGACTTATATTTGATCAATAACAATACAGTTAGCTGTTTATGTTTCAAAAGAGGCTGTTTACATTTGCTCAGAAAAATAATTTGGATATCAATAGAATATTTGAAAGATAGGCGTTATGGAAATAGTCTAAAAAGCTTAGCTTTTAAAAGAGCACAGCCAAGCGTGAGATGGTGGCATAGGTGAAATTGTTTTTTGGTTCTCGAAGGAAAAACTTTATAGAAAATCGTGGAGCTGATAGAATATTGGTTACATCTGGAATTTGTTTTACTAAAAAAGATAACGCGGATCAAAATAGATAATAATGTTAGATTAAGACGTTAAATATGAGATTATCTTATTGTAGTGTAATCGATTATTCGAGTAAGGTAAGCCTTTATAATGATAAAAAAATGCGCTGATAAAAATGAGCCAAAATGACTTATGAGTATGGATAAAACTCTTATGGTGAGGGAAATTTGATGAAAAGAAAAGAGCATGTGTGAAAAAGCATATTTTATAGGTGCGCATGCTTATTCTGCACCCGTTATAGAATCAGGGCTTTATCTTGTGGCAACGCCTATCGGAAATCTTGCAGATATTACGCTTCGTGCTTTGCAAGTGCTTGCAAGAATTGATATTTTAGCGTGTGAGGATACACGGGTAACACGTATTTTGTTGGAACGTTACGGTATTCAAAAAAAAACTTTTCTCTATCATGAATATAATGCGCAAAAAGCGGGTCCGAAGCTCTTAGCGGCTTTAGCAGAAAACAAAACAGTAGCGCTTGTTTCAGATGCGGGAACACCACTTATTTCTGATCCCGGATTTAGATTAGTAGAAGAAGCCCGTAAAGCTGGTCATAAAATTATTCCTATTCCTGGAGCATCCGCTCTTTTAGCCGCTCTTATACCGACAGGGCTTCCTACTGATAGCTTTTTTTTTGCAGGTTTTTTGAGTGCACGCAAGCTACAGCGCAGAAAACGGTTGGAACAATTAAAAGAGATTCCAGCAACTTTGATTTTTTATGAATCACCGCATCGTCTTGTTGAAACTTTACAGGATATGGTCACTCTTTTTTCGGCTGATCGACCTGCTGCCATTTGTCGTGAATTAACAAAGAAGTTTGAAACAGTAGATGTTTCCAATTTAGCGAATTTGTTGGAAAATTACAGAAAACAAGCACATATTCGTGGGGAAATTGTTGTGCTTGTTGGAGAATCATCCTCTTCTTTAAATGTGATAAGTGATCAAGAAATTGATGAAATGCTATTAGAACGCGCGCAGACACATTCTGCTGCTCAAGCAGCAGCTTTGGTTGCAAAAGAGACCGGTTTTAAAAAGCAGGAACTTTTTCAGCGGTTAGTTTTTTTAAAAAATGCGTAAGATGATACAAAAAAAACGCAGACAAAAGTCTTTTTATCGAGGGATCCGTGCAGAAAAATTGGCAGCTTGGTGGCTACGTTGCAAAGGGTTTCACATTGCCGAAATGCGTTTTAAAACAAAATGTGGGGAAATTGATTTAATTGCACGACGTGGAAATCTTGTGTTAATTGTTGAAGTTAAAGCACGTTCAACGTTGGCTGAAGCAATGGAAGCGGTTTCCCGAATGAATGAAAGGCGAATTGAGGCAGCAGCCGATATTTGGCTCGCACGGCAAAAAGATCATGCCCTTTTGTCTGTACGCTTTGATTTGATTGCAATTTTACCTTGGCGTTGGCCGCAGCATATCCCTGCATTTTTTACATCTGATCAATAAGAGGCAGACCCCATTTTAACCATACTCTATAAAAAACATTTCGTTTTTATGTGCATATGCGTTAAAAAGTGTGTAACCGTTTGAGCGCTATAAGGAGTGAAATATGGATGATTATGAAAAGTTTGCAACAGGTTTACTCATTGTTTTTGGAGCGCTGATTATTGGTGGTTTAATGGCAATGCATATTGTACTTATGAATAAACCAGGTTTTTTATTTGCATTAGCCGCAGCTGTTGTTGGTTGGTTTTCTGCTTTTGCCGTTCTCTTTGACAAACCAAAAATCTATTTGGGCTTGATTATTCTTGCTATGATATGTGTTGCCTCTTCAATTAGCGCTTATGTTAGTTAAAACACCGGAGATGTTGATTGAGATTCCTTTTAAAATATAAAACTGAGAAATAGAAATGAAACTTGGCTTTTTGGGAACGGGTACAATCAGTGCTTCAATGGTGAATGGACTCATGACAAGCACCTTTGATGTTTCTTCCATTATTGTTTCACCTCGCAATGCACAAACAGCAGAGCGCCTTTCAAACACTTATGATAAAGTTATAATTGCTGAAAATAACCAAGCGTTGCTTGATGTTAGTGATTGTGTTTTTCTTTGCTTGCCCAACCAAATTGCAGAAGGCGTTTTGCGCTCTCTTCATTTTCGTCCAGAACAGCTGGTTATTTCCGTACTTGCTATGGCAAAAGCAGCAGAAGTAGAAGAGTGGATTAATCATAAAGTTTATCGTGCTGTTCCATTACCTTTTGTTGCAGAATGCAAAAATTTGACACCAATCTATCCCGATCATCCCTTTTTACGCACTTTATTTGATGTATTGGGGGGCACATTGGTGCTTGGTAAGGAAGAGCAATTTAATCTTTTTATGACAGCTGGTTCTCTGATGGGAGTATATTTTAATTTTATAGAAACAGCCCATCAGTGGTTTATAACACAGGGGTTAAAAAAACAGCAATCAGCAGAATTCCTTACCATGATGTTTGGAAATCTTACGGATGAAATGCGTAAAATTATAGCAACGAATCGTTCTGCATTTCTCGATTTTGCACTGCTTGAAAAAGAGTTTTCAACAAAGGGTGGAACAAATGAATTTTTGTCAAATTACTTTTCTCATCAAGGGGGAAGGAATGCTTTAACAACAGCTCTTGAGGCTACTTTGCAAAAAATGAATGCTTCTAAAAAGACTTGACCAACATTTTTTTATCATCTCAATAAGAAAGAGCTAAATGTTGAAGATTTATATCAAGAAAACTCATATCGAAAAATGCTTTTTACACCTGAAAAAAATACCATCTTATGAAAAGAATTGATTTTTAAAATATTTTTTACAACCTTTTACAATTTTTCTAAATTATTTTTATTTTCTGTCTTCTTCTTTTAGCCTCAATACCAATATTTTTTTCTACCTCATGGCTCTATCTCTTCTAATTTCGTTCCCCTTCAGGTTATCCAAACGCATGAATAATTTTTTGTTTATTTAACCTATATACTCCACGCACACATTAAAACTTCCCCTACAAAGAAGCAACTATTTTTACGTCTTCCATGATTGTGTTTTAATAAACTTCCTCAAACAAACATCCATTTAAAAGAGTTGATTTTTTATTTGATCAACAATTTTACGATACAGTTTAGTATGCTCTTTACTAGGCTTAGCAACAAAAATAGGGATCCCCTCATCTGAAGAAAATCGTAAAGCTGCATCAAGCGGTATTTCCGCTAAGAAAGGGACTTCTCGACGTTCCGCTTCTGCCCGTGCACCACCATAGCCAAAAATATCATAGCGTTTTCCCGTATCAGGAGCGATAAAATAACTCATATTCTCAATAATTCCTAAAATAGGAACATTGACTTTCATGAACATTTCTATTGCTTTACGCGCATCCACTAAAGCAAGATCTTGGGGCGTAGAGACAACCAACGCACCTGTTAATTGTACCTGTTGTGCAAGCGTTAGTTGTGCATCCCCTGTACCGGGCGGCATATCAACGACTAAAACGTCCAGAGGTCCCCATAAAACGTCTCGTAACAATTGCGTTACCGCTGCCATAACCATAGGACCACGCCATACTACCGGCTTTTCTTCCTCAACCAAAAATCCCATCGACATCAATTTAAGTCCGAATTTTTCAAGAGGTTGAATCTTTTTTTCTCCAACGAGCTGTGGTTTTTGATTAACAAGTCCTGTCAAACGCGGCAAAGATGGACCATAAATATCAGCATCCATCATCCCCGTCTTGAAACCAGAATCTTGTAAAGCTAAGGCGATATTTATTGCCATCGTAGATTTTCCGACCCCTCCTTTTCCAGAAGCAATAGCAATCACATGCCGCACACCTTCTATGGGCATTTTGATAGGTAAGGGATTTCCTCTCCGTCTAGGTGCTGCCTTTGTTGTTTTTTCTGCTGTAAGTGTGACAACAACAGATTCCACTCCCTCCAAAGCACATACCACCTTTTCAGCAGAACGACGCAATGATTCCCATTCTTGTGCACCTCCATCAGGAACTGTAATGGAAAAGAAAACCTTACTATCAGCAATCAATATTTCTGAAAGAAGCCCCAACGACACAATATCGCTTTCAAGATCTGGTCCTTTGATTTTACGTAATACGTTGCGGACAGCCTCACTTGTAATAGAATCCACGTTCTTTCCTCTCTATAAAAATACCAGCAAATACAAGCATAAGAACGAAAAATACTTACAGGTTTATCACCTGCTAATTTTCTACTTTACTCAGAATTATAAAGTATAAATTACTTATATCTTATCTCTTTTTTCTCTTTAAAAATATGAAACCATCCTTAAATAAAGAATCTCAAACATAAAATCTGCTATAAAATCCTATCAATCGTGTTTGTCTACAACCACTTTAATGAATGTTCTGATAAAAATTTTGTAAAAACAAAAACTCAAAAAAATTTTAATATTAAAGAATACTTTAAATTGAGTATACAGTAATCAGTCACACTTTACTTTAATTCTTTAACGCCCTAGTCATTTATTTTCTGTAGACTCAATCGTTATTTTCTGACACTCTTACAGTATCGTAAAAAAGTATCACAGACAGTTATAAGGTGTTTTGTATTCTTTCAAGAGCGAGAAAAACAATCTAAGATTGACTTTTTTTATATTTTTTCTTATGGGTTAACAGCCGTATGATAGGATAAAATCGCTCATCTCGCGCATAACTGCTCATAAAACGAAGATTAAGAAGGGCCGCACTCCGCGGTATTTAAATAAATGAAACGTACTTACCAACCCTCTAAACTTGTCCGTAAACGCCGCCATGGGTTTCGTGCACGCATGGCCACAGCTGGAGGACGTAAAGTTATTGCTGCAAGACGTTCTCGTGGACGTAAGCGGCTCTCTGCTTAACCATTTAAATTTTCACAACCGTTGAGGATTGCTCACCATTTCTTCGTTGTGAAACTTTTGTTATGAACCTCTAATGCCTGCTTGCAGGCATTTAGTGAAATTGCGAAATGTTCTTTTATGAAGAAAAAATATCCCTGCCGTATTCGCAAAAGAGCAGACTTTTTGGCTGTCCGTACAGGAGAAAAGCGGCGTGGTCCTTTATTTTTGCTCGAAGTTAAATCTCGTGAACAAACAACAGAAAGAAAAGATTCTCTTGTTGCACGTGTAGGCTTCACTGTTACTCGTAAAAACGGTAATGCTGTGAAACGTAATCGTATCAAAAGGCGCTTGCGTGAAGCCGTAAGAGTTGGTGTAACAAACCACATGGAAGCAGGAACAGACTATGTCATTGTAGCATATCGTGATGCGTTACATGCGCCTTTTACATCCTTAATTAGTGAATTAAATCGGCGAATAAAACCAAAAATAAAACATCAGCAACAACAACAAGGGTGTACGGATGGAATATAACCGCAATTTCTTTATCGCTATTGGCTTATCTTTCGTAGTGCTCATCGCATGGCAATTTCTTCATGTTGCTCCCAAACAAGCAAAGTTACAAAAACAACAAGTCATCACACAGCAATTGTCAAAACAACAATCAACCCTTTCTACTACCACGACGAATTTTTCTGACGATACCTCAACGCATCAAGCAACATCTATCATCGAACAACCAATGACACCTGAAATCCGGAAAGCTGTATTGGCCAAAACAAAGCGTATTGCGATCAAAACCAATGAACTGGAAGGCTCTATTAATCTTGTTGGTGCACAATTTGATGATCTTCACCTCAAAAAATATCGTTTAACAGTCGATAAAAAATCACCGGAAATCGATTTGCTGAATCCTAAGGGTTTCAAAACGACCTACCTTGCTGAATTTGGTTTTGCAAGTGCATCTTTACCAGCAAAAGCTTTGCCACAATCGGATACACAATGGCAAATAGAGGGAAACAATACAATCCTGACTCCTTCAACACCCATCACTTTAATTTATAATAATGGACAAGGACAGATCTTCCGGCGTATTCTTTCTGTTGATGATCATTTCATGTTTACCATTGAAGATTCTATCAGCAATGAAAGTGATCAACCAATATATCTCTCATCCTATGCCCGCGTTGCACGTGCAGCACCACCAGAACATACAAATGCAACCTATTTACTTCATGAAGGTATGATAGGTATTGCAGGAGATTCGCTCAAAACTGAAAAATATAAAACCTTAGCAGAGCTTGACCCGAATCCTGATAATGGGCAGAAGAGTATGACTTTCTCCAAAGTAACAGGAGGTTGGATTGGTATTACCGATAAATATTGGGCTGTAGCAGTTATTCCCCCGCAAAATAAAGAATATACAAGCCGTTTTATTTATTTTGATCGTTTGCAAACGCATTATCAGTCTGACTTGCTAGGATCGCTTTTAACGATTGCCCCAAATGAAACAAAAACTATTACAAATCGTCTTTTTGCTGGTGCAAAACAAGTTGAAATTATTAATAACTATCAAAATGACCTAAAAATCAAAAAGTTTGCTCTTTTAATTGACTGGGGTTGGTTTGATTTCATCACCAAACCAATGTTTTCTCTCATTGATATTCTTTATAAACAAACAGGAAATTTTGGTATCGCCATCCTTCTTGTCACGGTGCTCTTAAAAACTCTTCTTTTCCCTCTAGCCAATAAATCTTATAAATCTATGGCACGCATGAAGCTTTTACAACCGCGGTTGCTAGAAATAAAAGAAAAATATCCCGATGATCGAACCAAGCAACAACAAGCAATAATAGAACTATATAAAACCGAAAAAATTAATCCCCTTGCAGGTTGTTGGCCAATGTTGGTTCAATTCCCAATATTCTTTGCTCTTTATAAAGTTCTCTATATAACCATTGAAATGCGCCATGCCCCTTTCTTTGGCTGGATTAAAGATTTAGCGGCACCTGATCCAACTTCTCTTTTTAACTTGTTTGGTCTCTTACCGTATACAACGCCAACATTTCTTATGATTGGTGCATGGCCTTTGATTATGGGAATAACGATGTTTTTACAAATGCGTATGAATCCCGCTCCTCAAGACCAAACCCAAGCGATGATATTCACATGGATGCCTGTTGTCTTTACTTTTATGCTCGCCTCTTTCCCTGTTGGTCTCGTCATCTATTGGGCATGGAACAATATATTATCAATCATTCAGCAAGGTATCATGATGAAGCGCCAAGGAGTGAAAATTGAGCTTTTTGATAATCTGAAAGCCATGTGGAGAAGATCACCCAAAAAAGAAGTGCATGAATGACAAGAAATTCTTCCCTTTCTGGAATTTTTTCTCGCAATTGGATTTTTATTCGTGGTGTACCAGCGATACGCTTTCTCCCCCCTGAAGGACCACCAGAAATTGCATTTGCAGGACGTTCCAATGTTGGAAAATCATCTTTAATAAACGCACTCGTCCAACAAAAAAGCTTAGCACGCACCTCAAATACACCAGGACGGACTCAAGAGCTTAATTATTTTGTTCCCGATGGCTTCAGTGGGCAGCTGGGAGATCTTCCCCCTCTAGCATTAGTAGATATGCCTGGTTATGGTTTCGCTGCTGCTCCTAAAAATCTGGTTGATGCGTGGACAAATTTGATTTTTAGCTATTTACGGGGGCGCACAACATTAAAACGTGTATATATCTTAATTGATTCACGGCGAGGAATCAAAAATAATGATGAAGATGTTCTTTCTCTCCTTGATAAAGCAGCCGTTTCTTATCAAATTGTTTTGACAAAAAGCGATAAAATCAAATCAAATGCCTTGGAAAAATTAATTATGAGCACACAAACAAAACTTCTCAAACGTCCGGCAGCTTATCCTGAGCTTCTTGTAACCTCTTCAGAAAAAGCTCTCGGTTTAGAAGAATTACGTGCTGCCATTTTGCAAACCATCGCATAAAAGAACAATTGCTATTATTAACAATTTATTAATTATAATTGCTAGCAGCTGCTAATGATCTTGTACTTCTAGTCAAGCATCTTTATAAAAATGATTACTTGAAAGAATTCTCATCAACTCTATTTGATAGTGTAAATTATGCTGACACTTTTTCACTCTCCCCTATCCGCTGCCTCGCGCTTCATACGCCTCGTTCTTGGGGAATATGGTGTAACCACTCAACTGATTGAAGAATATGAATGGGCAAGAAGACACGAATTTCTAGCCCTCAATCCCGCTGGTCATGTTCCTGTTTTTCTCGATGAACACGAGGTTCCATTATCAGGTCCTCTTGTTATCTGCGAATATTTAGACGAAACACATGGAAGTTTACGACAAGACAATAAGCTCTTTCCGGAAAATCCTTTAGATCGTGCGGAAGTACGCCGTCTCAATGACTGGTTCTTAAATAAATTCGAAAATGAAGCAACGCGCCATATCGTACGAGAACGAATCCATAAACGTGAAATGCCACTTGCCATTGGTGGTGGTGCTCCTAATTCACAAATTTTACGTAATGCACGTGCCAATATTTTACCACATATGAACTATCTCAACTGGCTCTGTGCCTCTCGCGATAGCTTAGTCGGTTCTGCCTTGTCCTATGCAGACCTAGCAGCAGCAGCCTCTATTTCTGTACTTGACTTTCTAGGGGAAATTGACTGGGAACAATCTCCTGCTGCCAAAGACTGGTATATGAGAATTAAATCACGCCCTTCTTTTCGTTCTCTTTTAACAGATCGCGTCCGCGGAATTGTTGCAAGTGCTCACTATGCAGATCTTGACTTCTAGTCTTCTCCCACAAATAAAAGTAAAAACGATATTTTATCTAAAGGATATTTATAGGCTTATGAATTTTTATGCATGCGTATAAACAATACGATAATACATTGATTTAGAATCATATTAAACAGAGAATAAGCCCCCCATAATATTTTCTTATTTTATCCCCCCTTATAATGCATGAAAAAATCACTTTCTTGACGTGTCACAAAAAAGATTAGCATAGGAATAATAAGAAAGGATTTTAAAGACTCTCTTTAAATATAAGAGCTGTAGCATCACTGGAAGCTAGGAAAATGAAATAACAATACTTAACGCATGTTATCCTCCATTCTCCCCAATATATGAAAAAACGCATTGCATAACATATATACTCTTTGCTCTATAATAAACTAAAGACTCATCATGCGTTTTTACAACATAACAATTTTTTCAACTGGCTTTCCTAAAAGATGAAGAATCCGACCAGCTCTCGTGTGTAAACAATCCAACTTCTTGTTCGTCCCTTGTTTTACCCCCCCTTTTACGTGATTTTATTTATGTATAGCCTATTGATATACAACGATAAATAATCGTTTTTAACTTGAATCATCAATTCCAAATACCTTTTTCTCATTACCTTCATCACATTTAAAACAATCAAAATCGCTTTCTTATGCGTCACAAATGGAATTGGTGCGTGAAAAAAATATTAAAGAAAAGAATGAAAATGCCTAAGTGCCAAGGATTGTTAAAACATTAAAGACTAACAAAACGTATGATAGTGCTGATTTGCTCTTTTATGAAGCATAAAGATAGTGGCGCAGAATAGATTTATATTATTCATGGATACTCTCTCGTGATACCACTCACAAGCACTATCATAAAATAAGTTTAGACGTATTGAGAAATGTTTTTTTAAGACAAGCGCATGAATTGACAACATAGGTGTATTTTGTTTAGGAGATCTTGTTTTGCATGAAGAACACTCCCCCTTAAAGAACGAAAGAAATAAAAGCGTAAAGTAATACACAATCTCCATTAGGTTTCATAAGCAAACCTTATTTAGGAATATTCATCACACACTCTAACGAAAAACATCTCTATTTAAATTTGTAGATCTTATATTACTTTCTCTAAACAACAGTGTTTTACAGCACAAGAAGATAAATTAAAGCAGGAAAAATTTTTTCCTATAAAGAAAAAGAACCATTGGAAAGAAGGCAAGAATTTGCCTATACTGCACAGTGAAGTGTCATAAGGAGATAAGAATGCGCCTTACAGTTGTTGGTGCAAATGGAAGAATGGGACGTGAACTCATTACAGCAATCCAACAGAGGAGAGATGTAGAGCTTTGTGCTGTTCTTGTACGCAAAGGCTCACCGTTTGTAGGAAAAGATGCCAGTGCCTTAATTGGTTCAGATTTTCTTGGAATTGGCATTACTGACGATCCTGAAAATGCCTTTTCTAACACAGAAGGTATTTTAGATTTTTCTCAACCAAAAGCCAGTATTCTTTATGCTAACTACGCTGCTCAAAAAAGCCTTGTCCATATTATTGGCACCACAGGATTTAGCAAAACAGAAGAAGAAAAAATTGCAGATTTTGCGAAATATACAACAATTGTCAAATCCGGAAATATGAGCCTTGGAATAAATCTTTTGGCCAACCTTGTAAAGAAAGCCGCTAAAGCATTAGGCGCCGATGATTTTGATATCGAAGTTTATGAAATGCATCACGCGAACAAAGTTGACGCCCCTTCTGGAACAGCCCTTCTTCTTGGCCAAGCAGCAGCTGAAGGACGCAATGTTATGCTTAAAAATGTGCGTGTCAACGAACGCAATGGTCATATAGGTAAACGCGAAAAAGGCTCCATTGGCTTTTCTTATTCACGTGGTGGAACAGTTGTTGGAGAACACAGTGTCATTTTTGCTGGTTCCCATGAGCGCATTATTCTTTCACATACAGCGCAAGAACGCTCTATCTTTGCCAATGGCGCATTAAAAGCAGCTTTGTGGGCAAAAAATCATGAAAACGGTCTTTATTCAATGCTCGATGTTTTGGGATTGAACGATGAATTTTAAACAATCAATAGAATAGAGGCAATTCATAATGAAACGCATACTTGTACTAATTCGTCATGGACAAAGTGAATGGAATCTCAAAAACCTTTTTACCGGTTGGAAAGATCCCGATTTAACAGAAAAAGGTCATGCAGAAGCGATAGCAGCAGGAAAAAAACTGAAAGAACATGGTTTGAAGTTTGATATCGCTTATACATCTGCCTTACAGCGTGCTCAAAAAACGGCTCAGCACATTTTAGAACAAATGGGACAATCAGATTTAGAAGTGATAAAAAATCCCGCATTAAATGAACGTAATTATGGTGATCTTTCTGGTCTAAATAAAGATGAAGTACGTCAACAATGGGGGCAAGAGCAAGTGCAAATGTGGCGCCGCTCTTATACGATTGCGCCTCCGAATGGAGAAAGCCTACGTGACACCGGTGCGCGCATCTGGCCTTATTATCTTTACCATATCCAGCCTCATATTTTGCGCTCCCAAATTGTTTTAATCGCAGCGCATGGAAACTCTCTTCGTGCTCTTATTATGGCGCTTGAAGGTCTCTCCGGTGAGGAAATTATATCTCAAGAATTAGCGACCGGCATTCCTATTATTTATACATTTAATCCGGATTCAACAATTTTATCAAAGACAGTCCTCACACCTTAAACTTCTAAAACCATGATCTCCCAAAAAATTTAATTCAATCGTTTTAAGCTAAAAAATAAATTCTATAATTTCATTGACAGAATTGCTTCATACGCTTAGATCAATTTTATGAGCCCAGATGGCGGAATTGGTAGACGCGCAGGTTTCAGGTACCTGTGCCGCAAGGCGTGGAGGTTCGAGTCCTCTTTTGGGCACCATTTTATATCTTCAACATATTGAAATATATAGATTTTTTTCTTTAAATAGCCATTTTCAGACCACCTTCTACAGTTTATATAATTTTACCTAATTTGTTCTTATTTGCTCCCTATTTTTCTTTGGAGTGAAGGCTAAGATCTCTTTTTTTCTCCATCTCACTGCTCTCCCTAGCTTATATGGCTCCGGAAACAACCCCTGAAGCACCCAATTGCGAATCGTTGTTGTGGATACACTAAAAAGCTGTGCACACTCACGTGTTGTTACATATCTATCTCCATCATCAAATATCATCTCATTACCTTTCTCTTTTTTATGTTAATTAAATGGGTGGGGGTGCTTAAGCAAGAGGAGAAGGAGAGAGCACCCCCATAGGTTTAAGCAGCTTTTGCCAAAATCTTTTGCATCTCTTGTTCTATTTCCCCTAAAAAGATTTCGACCGCTTTATTAATCTCTTCAATGTGTTTCTCATCACGGAGGACGCGTTTGACTTTCATTCTCAAACCAGTAGATTTGCCTACAAAGTTTGGATTATAGCTAA